>JAIRLF010000330.1 GCA_031259655.1 Prevotellaceae bacterium | reverse complement strand
ATCAATAGAAAAACCATTCCACGCTCATAATTTGCCCGTAGGGCATTCACGTTTCCGTTTGTCTGTGAATGAATTATTCGAATTGTTGTGTATCCCCTACGGGGAAAATAAACGGGGCTTGCGATGTTTCTATTGATATGTATTCCCTACGGGAAATTGTTGCGATTTGGGATATCAAAAGCTGATATCAAATCAAACCGACATTTTGGAATGCACCCATCTTAATGGACATTTTGGGTTTATTTGTATATAAGAGCGCTTCCGGCTCGAAACCATTGGATTTGCAATTCGTTATATGAATGATTTACAGGAAATGATTCTTTTGTACCGTTGGTATGACAGAGAGTAACGGTCAAAGGTTTTCCCTGTTTGAAGTCTGTGATATCGACGGAGATATAATCATATTCTTCGATTTTTTCGTAATCGTTTTTATCGGCGAAAGTGATAGCGAGCATACCCTGTTTTTTGAGATTTGTTTCGTGAATACGGGCAAAACTTTTAGCCAGTATCACCTTTACATTCAAGAAGCGAGGCTCCATAGCGGCATGTTCGCGCGATGAACCTTCGCCATAATTTTCTTCCGCCACTACGATAGAAGATAGTAGTCGGGCTTTATACTGCTTTGCGACAGTCGAAACGGGCTCGTAATTACCGGTAAATCTATTGAGTACGGTATTAGTTTTTCCGTTGAAAGCGTTCACTGCGCCCATCAGCATGTTGTCGGAAATATTTTCGAGATGACCGCGAAAACGTAGCCATTCTCCCGCCATTGATATATGGTCGGTAGTACATTTTCCTTTCACTTTGATGAGTAAAATCATATTTTGCAGACTGTTTTCATCAGCCGGCGGAAACGGTTTCAGCAGTTGCAGACGTTCCGAACGGGGATCAATCGAGACCTCTTCGACAGTTGTTCCGGGAGCGATGTATCCGTTATCTTCCACGTCGAAACCCTGTGGCGGAAACACTTCTCCATGAGGCTCTTTCAGCATAATTTCTTTACCGTCGGCAGTTTTCAGTTTGTCGGTAAGCGGATTGAAGCGCAAATCGCCGGCAATAGCGAGAGCCACAGTCAGTTCCGGCGATGCGACGAAAGCGTATGTATTCGGGTTTCCGTCGGCGCGTTTGGCGAAATTACGGTTGAACGAAGTGACGATAGAATTTCGTCGAATATTATCTAAATCTCTTTTCACGTGGCGTTTCCATTGCCCGATACATGGACCGCATGCGTTAGCCATAATCACGGCTTTAGCCTTTTCGAAATCAGCAATCAATCCGTCGCGTTCGGCAGTATATCGGATTTGTTCCGATCCCGGATTGACAATCAGCGATGCTGCGACGGGAATATTGTTGTCAACAGCCTGACGTATAACAGATGCCGCCCTGCTTAAATCCTGATACGACGAGTTGGTACACGAGCCAATCAATCCCACTTCCATTTTGCAGGGATAGTCGTTTTCACGGACTCTGGTTGCAAATTCGGAAATTGGACAGGCGGCATCGGGCGTAAAAGGTCCATTGATGTACGGCTCTAAAGATGAAAGGTCAATTTCGATAATCCTGTCATAATATTTTGAAGGCGTCGCTATTACTTCTGCGTCAGCCTGCAAATTCGATGCCGCATTTTCGGCAATTACGGCTACCTCTTCGCGTCCGGTCCGACGAAGATATTCGGCGATATTTTCATCGAAAGGGAAAATCGAAGTTGTCGCTCCGATTTCGGCGCCCATATTGCAGACGGTAGCCTTTCCTGTTGCCGACAGCGATGATGTTCCATCGCCGAAATATTCGACTATCGAATTAGTTGCACCTTTTACGGTCAGTATTCCAGCGAGTTTCAGGATGATATCTTTTGGAGAAGTCCAGCCTGCAAGTCGTCCTGTCAGACGTACGCCAATCATTTCCGGCATTTTCAGTTCCCATTCCATTCCGTTCATAACGTCAACAGCATCAGCGCCGCCGACACCAATAGCAATCATTCCGAGACCACCGGCATTAGGCGTATGCGAATCGGTGCCGACCATCATTCCACCGGGGAAAGCGTAATTTTCGAGCACAACCTGATGTATAATGCCTGCGCCGGGTTTCCAGAATCCAATGCCGTATTTGTTCGACACCGCTCGCAGAAAGTCGTAGACTTCTCTGTTATTATCGATTGCCATTGCGATATCGTCTTTAGCGCCAACGTTTGCCTGAATCAGATGATCGCAATGAACGGTCGCCGGCACAGCGGATTTTTCCCTTCCGGTGTTCATAAACTGCAATAAAGCCATTTGCGCCGTAGCGTCCTGCATGGCAACCCTGTCGGGACGAAAATTTACGTAATCTTCTCCTCTTTTATAGATTTTCAACTGATTAACATCATACAGATGCGCATACAAAATTTTTTCAGACAATGTCAGTGGACGACCAATATATTTCCGAACATTATCAACTTTACTGCCAAAATCGCGGTAAAAATCCTTAATTATTTCAATATCTTTCATTAATTCCGATATAATTTCCAAATTTCGTCGCAAAAGTAATACAAAAATTTACATTCGGAAAGTATTTTCGTAGAATCGGTTTGTTATATCGATCATATTTCCGTTTTCGACACGATAAAATCGCTGATTTGTGGTTGCGGAATTTAAGCCGCCCAAACGTTCAATGTACGGACCGAGTTTGATATAGTTGAAATTGTGTATCGTACAGTTGTCCGGAATATCGGATTTGCCGGAATACCAGCCTGTTTTCAGTCCGTAGTTTCGTTGCAGGAAAGCGGCGAGCCGTTCGACGTCTTGCGGCGACGAATCGCCGCCCATGAAACATACGCAAGTTACAGCGTTACCGTACCTTTCGAGCAGGCTGACGAGAATATTTTCATTCAATATCGCGCCGGCATCTTCCATCAGGTACGGACTGTGACATCCTTTGCAACGGTTAGGACAGTTCGAAATATTGACAGCCAACGTCACTTCGTCGGGTATTTCCTGAAAAACAATGTCATAATTGATGAACCGTAGCATAATGACGTCGGGCAGCCTCCTCCTGCCTGCTTTGCGAAAAATTACTTACGCGCTTCATGTAACCGATGATACGTGTCAGATAATCAAGACTGTTACTGCCGCACGCCGGACATTCTTTCAGATGACGTTTGTCAATATGTCCGCAGTCGTTGCAAACCGTATTCGGGACGTTGAACGTGAAATAATTACATCCTTCTTTTGTCGCAACCTGCAATAGATGCCGGTATTGATTTTTGTTCAGATGTTCGTCAAGATTTAGATGCAGAGCAGAGCCTCCGGTCAGATGTTCGATATATTTCCGTCCGTGTAAACGGAATTTATCCGCAATATTCAGAGAATCATCTTCGACGATGTAGAAATAACTGTTGTAACAGTCGCGTTTCGAAGTGTAACCGTCGCGTTTATCCCATTTAGCGTGTTTGACGCCAACGTTTTCGGCTGGAATCATTTCGCAATTGAACATGACGTCTTTTGTACGGTACTTTTTGTTGTACTTTTCGATAAGACCGAGTATTTGCTGCACGAACTCGGTATATTTTGGATTATCATTGATTTCGATATTCAGAAATTCGGCGGCTTCGACAAGCCCGTTTACGCCTATCGTCAAATATTGCCGTCCCATGCTGATGTAACCGGCATCGAACAGCGGCAACATCCCTCTTTTCTGCATATATTTGAGATTCTCATTGTAAGCGAGTTGTACCTTATGCACGAGGTGAATTATTTCTTCGAGAAAAAACTGATAGTAAATCCCATTGCGGACAGCGTGTTGAATACAGCGGTTCAGATTGATTGTCAGTACGCTTTTCGAGCCTGTCGAAACTCCGCCTGCTCCGAGCGTGTAACTGAAACCGTTGTCCTGTATTTCGTTACGCAGACGGCAACAACTGCTCAACGAATCGGCATTGTCGCTCATATACGTGAAAAACGAATGTCCTTCGGCATACATTTCGGCAGTGAAATCGCCATATTCTTCGTCTTTGACGTCGCCGTTTTCGGTCAGCAAAGCCATCGTCTCGACCGGAAAGGTCAAAATCGCTTTTGTACGCTCTTTATTAAACCATTTCATGAAACGTTTCTGTAACCAGTTCAACGAGTTCCAGTCGGGTTTGCTGCCGTTCGGGAAAACAAAGTTTTCAAACAGACTTTCGAAATAATACCGGTCGTAATAGGAAATATTCCAGAATACCGCCTGAAAATTCCGTGCACCTGTCGGCTGATTGATAGAATATACAATTTGCTCGAAACAGTCGGTAATAACCTTATCCAGCGTTCGTTGCCTTTTCGACAAATCGACAATCCTGTCCGGTTCGAGATAATAATCCTGTCCGTATTCCAGCCCGATAAAATAGTTCATATACATCAGAAACTCAGGCGTGGCGCAGGCTCCGCTAAGCATACTCGACACCATAAACACCATATTAATAAAGCCGCCACAAAACGATTTCAGATTCGTCGGCATCTTCGAATTACCTCCTATCGACATCGTTCCGCCGGTCAGCCATGGATACATGGTGATGCTTGCGCAATAATTGGCAAGGCTTGTTTCGTCATTTTTGTAGATGAAATGACTGTTAAGCAGTTCGATATACTTGTCGGATACTTCTTTGCCGTACATCTCTTTCAGCCTGTCGGTAAGCATCTTGCGGTTCAGGCGGATAAAGTTCGATTTCGGCAATTCGCCAATAAGCGTAGCCATGTTTTTATTTTCGACATTGGCATTAGCGTCGTATTTGCTTCCCGATGCTGCGTTTTTAGCGTCGCAATAATCCATCAGAAAGTTGAGTTTGTCACGAACTTCCCTGTCTTCGAGATGTTTTTGACGGTACAGCATATACGATTTGGCAACGGCGTAATACCGTTCCGCCATCAACGCAATCTCCACCTGATTCTGTATCTCTTCGACAGTGATACCGTCAGTTATGTTCACCCTGCTCAAAATACTGGTGAAAACATCCTGCGTAGCAAAACTGCCTACCGACAAAAAGGCTTTCGCTACTGCATTTTTAATCTTTTCAATCGAGAAAGTCTCTCGTTTTCCGTCTCTTTTAACAATAAATACTTCCATACATATATTTTTCGTAAAACTTGTATTAAAATTCATCAAATCGGGTGCAAAAATACACGGTTTTTCATCACAATCGAAAAAAAGTTATTCAAAAGATATGCACAGGGCAAAAAAAGATTTAGTCTCATTTTTATTTCATAAACCGGTAATTCGAAAATATTTTATACCTTTGCCCCCGTAATTTAAAATAAATTATCATGAAACGTTTACCGGTAGGAATACAGTCGTTTGAAGACTTACGAGACAGTGAGTATCTGTATGTCGATAAGACAGAAGACATTTACAGACTTATATCGTCAGGGAAGATATTTTTTCTGTCCCGACCTCGTCGCTTTGGGAAATCGTTAACTGTAAATATAATTAAAGCGATTTTCGAAGGTCGAAAAGACCTTTTTAACGGGTTATACATTTACGATAAGTGGAATTGGGAAGAGACGAATCCCGTTATCAGGATCGACTTTAGCGGAATGCCAAACCATGGAACAGAAGATATAAAAATAGCATTGTTGGATGACATTAATTTTATTGCGAAAAATAACAATGTAGTTTTGTCTAAAAATACCATTTCCGGCAGATTTAAAGAGTTAATCGCAAACATATATGAGTCGACCGGCAAAAAAGTTGTCGTTCTTGTTGATGAATATGACAAACCGATAACCGACAATCTTAATAATATTGTCGATGCCGATGTCAATCGACAATTATTGCACGATTTTTATCAGGTATTGAAAGCCGACGACGATCATCTGCGCTTTGTTTTTCTTACCGGCGTTTCGAAGTTTTCGAAAATATCGCTGTTTTCGGGATTGAACAGTCCGGATGACATCACGATTGATGACCGTTTTTCAACTATTTGTGGCTATACACAGCAGGAACTCGAATTTTATTTTGAAGAACATATTCGGAATATGGCAGCGAAAAAGAAAATTACACCCGAAGAGTTACTTGCTCAAATTCGCAAGTGGTATAACGGCTATTCATGGGATGGAATCAACCCTGTTTATAATCCCTTTTCAACACT
>JAIRLF010000312.1 GCA_031259655.1 Prevotellaceae bacterium | reverse complement strand
TTTTTTATACATTTGCATTTTCGTTGATTATGTATTTTAATCAGGTTTTATTAATTTATTGTATTTAAATTCAAAGATATGTCAAACACAGGAAAAATAGCGACATCGTTTATTTCGGCAGTTTTTTTGTTGTTTTCCGCAGGTATGTCGGCACAAAAACAACTTCTTTCGCACGACCAGATTTTCAGTCTGCGACAAACGCACAATCCCGTAGAGGTTGTGAAATGGGTTGATAATAATTCGTTTATTCTTTCACAATGGGGAGAAAAGCGGAATTTATCCCTGTTCAAAATCAAGAATAAAGAGCAAATTCCGATAAAGGAAGATGAATTAAAACAATATCTGCCCGAACAGGTTGGGAAGCTTGAGTTTCAGTCGGGAAACATCAGTTACAACGGCGAATTAATCGTCTCGGGCAACAACCGGAATCCCGTCTTATCGCCTGACAGCGTTTATATTGCATACACAAGAGACAACGATTTGTATGCCGTCAGGATATCGGACAAAAAAGAATTTCGTCTTACCGACGATGGCAGCGATGTGATTCTAAACGGTTATGCATCATGGGCGTATATGGAAGAAATTCTGGGGAGATATACTCATTTCAAAGCATTTTGGTGGTCGCCCGACAGCAAAAAAATCGCTTTTTTCCGCACCGACGACTCGAATGTGCCGCTCTTTTCGATAACCGACAGCCGTGGTTTACACGGTTATATCGAAACAATGAGATATCCGAAATCGGGAGACAATAACCCCGAAGTAAAAATCGGATTTGCCGACCCGGAAGGCAAAAATACAATCGTCTGGGCGGATTTTGACCCAAAAAACGAGCAATATTTTGGTCGTCCACTCTGGACGCCTTCGGGGAAAAACGTTTGGATACAATGGCTCAACAGAGGTCAGGACAACTATAAACTGTTTGATGTCGACCCTCTTACAGGTAAAAAGACGGAAATATACCACGAATCCCAAAAAGCATGGATAGATGCTGATAAAGACGACCGCGTACATTTCCTTTCGAATGGAAATGGAGCTATAATCGTCAGCGATAAAAGCGGTTACAGTCATCTGTATCTTCATTCGCAGGACGGAGCGCTCATCAATCCGATTACTCAGGGCGAATTTACGGTGTTGGACATCATCAGAATCGACGAAAAGAATAAAACCGTGTATTTCACCTGTTTTAAGGACAATATCGGCTGTACGGATTTCTACAAAGTATCGTTCGACGGAAAAAATCTGCAACGTCTGTCTTTTGGCAATTACACCCACAGAATATCCCTTTCGCCTGATGCAAAATATTTTGTGTCGGTATATTCGAACACGCTTACGCCGCCTGCAACGGCGCTGTACAACACAAAAGGAAAACTTGTTGCGGAACTCGGCAATTCGCGCAACGAAGAGAATGAGATATACGAATGGGCTACGACCGAATTTGTTACGGTCAAAAGCGACGACGGCAAATATGATTTGCCGATGCGGGTAATTCGACCGGTGAATATGGAGAAAGGCAAAAAATATCCCGTCCTCATACATGTTTACGGCGGACCTGCTGCGATTAATGTAAGACAAGGCTGGTCAACTGGTTCGATGTCTAACTGGTATGCTTACGAAGGTTTGGTTCAGGTTGCGATAGACCATCGCGGCAGCCTGCATTTCGGAAAAAGAGGACAGGACGAAATGCACCGAAATTTGGGCAAAGTAGAAGTGATGGATTATTCGACATGCGTTAAATGGCTGGTCGAAAATGCGCAGGTTGACCCGGAACGTGTTTGTATTAACGGGTTTAGCTATGGCGGATATATAACCTGTTATTCTTTGGTACGCGCTCCCAAAGTGTTTACGCACGGTATTGCCGGAGGTAGCGTTACCGACTGGATGTTGTACGACGCTCCTTACACAGAACGCTTTATGGACCATCCGGAAGAGAATCCCGAAGGATACAAACAATCATCGGTACTTACTCATGCCGGCAATTTGAAGGGAAAATTGCTTCTTACTCACGGGCTTATAGACGAAAATGTGCATGTGCAGAACACTTTTCAGCTTGTAAGCGAGTTAGAAGACAAAAACAAATACTTCGATTTGGTTATCTATCCATCGAACCGGCACGGATATGGAGGCGCAAAAGCATCCCATTTCAGGAACTTGCAGATAAAATTCATTTACGAACATTTGCTGAAAAAACCCGTCCCCGAAAAACTGAAAAAGCAAATGTCTATTGAATAATAACCGAATGAGTAAATATATCAAAATCAATCCTGCCGACAATGTGGCGGTAGCCGTTGGAAATTTGTATGCAGGCGAACAGTTGGATATTGACGACGAAACGGTTGTATTGCAAGACGATATAACAGCCGGACATAAAATTGCCTTACAGGATTTTGCATCGGGCGACAATGTAATCAAATATGGATTGCCGATAGGTCATGCTTCCAAAGCCATAGCTCGAGGAGCGTTGATTAATGAGAAAAATATCAAAACCAATCTCGAAGGAATACTCGACTATACGTATAATCCTTTGCCGGCGTCGGTATCGAAACCGGAAAAACAGTTGACATTCAAAGGCTATCGTCGTAAAAACGGGGATGTTGGTATCCGGAACGAGATATGGATTATCCCGACGGTTGGTTGTGTCAACGGGATTATCAACGAGTTGGCAAAATCTTTACGCGAAGAGGTTGGAAACGAAGTGGATGCTGTTGTGGCTTATCCGCATAACTACGGATGTTCGCAATTAGGCGACGACCACGAAAATACTCGTAAAATACTGCGTAACATGGTTCTCCACCCGAATGCCGGAGGAGTGCTGATTGTCGGTTTGGGATGCGAAAATAACCAGCCTGAGGCTTTCCGTAAAAGTTTAGGCGACTATGACGCCGAGCGTGTGAAATTTCTTGTCGCTCAGGAAGTAGATGATGAATACGAGGAGGGAATGAAACTTCTTCGCGAAATATATTCCGTTGCCTCGAACGACAGACGTACGGATGTGCCGCTCAGTGAATTGAAGGTCGGTCTGAAATGCGGCGGCTCGGACGGATTTTCGGGTATTACGGCTAATCCTCTGCTGGGCGTATTCTCCGATTTCCTTGTGTCGCAGGGCGGAACAACTGTCCTGACCGAAGTCCCCGAAATGTTCGGCGCCGAAACTCTTCTCATGGATAGATGCCAAAATCGCGAAATATTCGATAAAACAGTACATCTGATAAATGATTTTAAACAGTATTTCATTGCTAACAATCAGCCTGTTTACGAAAACCCTTCGCCCGGAAACAAAGCCGGAGGAATATCTACTCTGGAGGAAAAATCGCTCGGCTGTACCCAAAAATCAGGTTCGTCGGAAGTGAAAGATGTTCTTATGTATGGCGAAAGATTGAAAACTAAGGGATTGAACCTGTTGAGCGCCCCCGGAAACGACCTCGTCGCAAGTACGGCTCTTGCCGCATCGGGCTGTCACATAGTGCTGTTCACTACCGGACGGGGTACGCCGTTCGGAACATTCGCGCCTACAATGAAAATTTCGACAAACAGCCTGCTGTCCAACAATAAACCGAAATGGATTGATTTTAACGCAGGAACTCTGCTCGAAGGCGAAAATATGAAAACACTTAGCGAACGTTTTATACAGTTTGTCATAGAAACAGCAAACGGACAATA
>JAIRLF010000300.1 GCA_031259655.1 Prevotellaceae bacterium | reverse complement strand
TCTTAACTCTTAACTCTTAACTCTTAACTTAATTAAACAGCCAATGTTCAGGGTTTTGGGGTTCGAGGTCTTTCCACAGTTCGAAGTGCATAATAGAGCCGTCGGCGGATTTTCTCACGACGCCGATTTTTTGGCGGGCTTTGATTTCGTCGCCTTCTTTCACGGAGGTCGAAGCTAAGGAAGCGTACACAGTACGATAAGAGCCGTGACTGACAATGACATTAATCCCCCCTATGGGCAATTTACCGATTTTTGTCACAACGCCCTTCGACACAGCATAAACCTCCGCATTATCAGCCGTCATGATATCGACGCCTTTATTCGGCAAAGCCTTCACCGTTTCGTAAATCGATTTGGATTTGTTATTGCCGAACGGTCTGACAACTACTCCGATAGTAGGTTGCGGCAGCAGACCTTTCAGTTCCTCGAAACTCTTTGCGTACATAAGCATTTCGTCCGTAATACCCGATTCGAGATTTTTTTTCATTTCGCTGCGAATATGTTCGCGCATTTGAATGTTCAGCTGATTATACGCATTTTCGCGTTCCTTCAATTGTTTTTCCAGCTCTGTATTTTTGTATTTCAATTCGGAATACACCGATTGCGATTTTTTTTCATCAATTCGCAGGATTTCCATTTCCTTTTGTTTTTCGCTGATGTTCGAGGATAGAAGTTGTTCTTTTTTAGAGATATCTCTGATTTCGTCGTTTAGCCGGTTTGTCATTTCCTCTATTTTGAGCGATTGAGTTTTCAGCAGCAAGAGAATCTCTTTCACATATTTCATCCGTTTATATGCTTGGGCAAAACTTTCGCTTGCCATCAGTATCATCCAGGTATTTTCCTTAACTCTGATGTTGTAGTATTTGTTAAGCAAGCTTTTATACGAATTTTTGATGTTTTCCAAATCGTCTTGTAATTGTTCGACGGCTTGTTTTTTTTCTTTCAGTTGATTTCGCAGTTTGATTATAGTTTTGTCAATAGTGTTCAATGTAGATTTTCTGAGATTGATTTTTTTCTGTATCAGCGCCAGATTGTAATTAGTCGTTTTCAGCTGTTCGCCGTTCGATTCTATCTGTTTATTTATTGTCGCTATTTCTTCAGCTTCTCTTTCTCTGCTTTTATTGAGCATTTGCAGGCTTTGTTCTTCGAGTTCGTTGTTGTATTGAGCGTTCAAGCCGGTAGTTTTTCCGAACAGGATAACGGCGATAATCACAATATATTTACTGAAACAACACATTTTATATTTCGGTTAATTTCCTTTCAATTTCTTTTTAATCTGTTCGGGGTTAAGACAATCGGGTTTATCCAGCGCCTGCGACCAGTATATTTCGGCGATAGCGCGTTCGCCGAGTTTATCCAGAGTATCGGCATAATGGTCTAAAACGACGGCGCTTTCGTCGCCTCCAAAAGCAAGGGCTTTGCGGAATATTTTCTTTGCTTCGGCATATTTTCCTTGCAGGAACAAGATGTATGCATACGTGTCGAGAAACGAAGGATTGTTGTTTTCCAGTTCGACAGCTTTACTGCTCATTGTGTGAGCCTTATCCAAGTGTTTCGATTTCGCAAGACAAAGATAATACGCATAATTATTCAGCACGGTAGCGTTTTGGGGATTGATTTTCAAAGCTTTTTCGTAATAAGCGAATGCCTTTTTCGATTTGTTGATACTGAAATATATATCTCCGAGGAACGATAAAGCGTTGTCCATAAACATCGTATCGTATCGCGCCTTTGCGATGCCTTTTTCAAGGATTTCGATTGCCGGTTTAGCTTTTTTTTGCGACCATAGAGCCAGCGCCGAATACATATAGAACATTGCATATCCGGGGTCGGAAATTATTGCTTTTTGCGAAGATTCCTCAAGTTGCCCGTACATTTTCAGTCCGTATTCGATAGAGAGCAATTGCAACCATATTTCCTTATTTTCTCCGTCCATATCGGTCAATTGTCCCAAAATAGATATCGACAGTTCCGGTCGTTGCGTCGCGGCAAAATAGTGCGCCCGCATAAGTTGCAACTTCATCGAAACAGGATGAACAGCCGACAGGATTACAAACAGCGTATCGATATTGCTTTTGAAATGATTGGCAAACGAAGGAATTTTCAGCACCAGATTGAGGTATTCGGCTTTTGCTTCGGGACTTATATCCCTGTTGCCCGTGTATTGCTGCAAAGTTTTGAAATAATCGGTAAATCTGCCTTTCTTACGGAACAGTTCCGCCTTGCCAAGCAGCGCCGGGGAAAACGATTCGTTCGTTGCAATAGCCAAGTCGTACGTTTCGATAGCCAAATCGTCGTTTCCGTTTTCGACGTAAGCGTCAGCCAATAAAGTCGCAAATCTCGGGTCGCCGGGGTAGTTGTCGGCGAGTTTTTTAATTTCGGAAATCGCTCTGTCGTAGTTGGCAATGTCCATTGAGATATTAAAAATGCGGTACGAAATATCGTCGTTTTCGCCGAATCGTATTAACATACTGTCCAATATTCCAAGCGCTTCGGGATAAAGTTTCTGTTCTTCGTATGCCGAAGCCAAACCAAACCACACATCCTGTTTTTTGCTGTGATGAACCAATATTTGCTTGAACAGACGCTGCGCTTTGCCGTATTCCTTAAAATGATAGCATAATCGCGCGTGCAGCAATGCAAACCAGGGATTATCGGGGTCGAGATTATATGCTTTTTCGGCATTTTCTTTCGCTTCCTGTTCTTTATCCATATATATCAGGATATTTGCCAGTTCGTAGTAACAAGCGTCGCATTTCGGGTCGATTTCTATGGCTTTGCTGTACGAAATTACAGCTTGACCGATATTGCCTTCAAACGACAGTTTTTTTGCTTCCATCATCAATTTTTCTTTTTCGTCGCGAAGCTTCGAAACCGAATCGCCAACATACGTTACTGTTGCTGTATCTGCCTGTGCATAAATGTTTATACTCCAACACACATATACAAGCGCGAACAATATATTTATTACTTCCTTTTTCAAATTACTTATTATAACTTGGCGCAAAATTAGTGAAATAATCGAATATACAAATTAAATACGTACATTTGTATCAAATTTGAAAAAGGTATGATTATAAAAATACATCCGGATTCGCCCTCCGGCAGAGAAATAGACAGGGCGGTGAAAATATTGCAAAACGATGGCGTAGTGATATATCCAACCGATTCGGTGTATGCTGTGGGTTGTTCGTTACGCAGTAAAAAAGCTTTCGAAAAAATCTTGAAAATAAAGAATATCAATAAAAAAGATGCCACATTTTCGTTGATTTGCGACAGTTTGAGCAATCTTTCGGATTATGCAAAGGTCGACACTCCTACGTTCAAGGTGTTGAGAAAAAATCTGCCCGGAGCGTTTACTTTCATCCTGAAAGCCTCGAACAAAGTGCCCGACAAACTGTTAAGCCGGCGAAAACAAATCGGTTTGCGAATCCCCAACAACAAGATAGCGCTCGAACTTGTCAGGCAATTAGAATCTCCGCTGTTTTCTACTTCTATCAAAATCGACGACGATTTTATTGAATATATCAGCGACCCCGAATTGATTAACGAAAAATTCGGCGCCTTTGTGGACGCCTGTATCGATGGAGGCATGGGTGGAATAATTCCTTCGACCATTGTTGACTGCACTAATGGCGAGTTCGAAATCATCCGGCAAGGGAAAGGTGAATTGATAAACTAACGTTAAAACTGTCTCGAAATGCAATCCGAAAAATTTTTATCGAAAAAGTGGTTCATCAACTATACTCAAGTTGTCTCAGGCTCGTTTATAATAGCGGCGGGCTTCGTGTTTTTCATATCTCCGTACAGGCTCGCTCCCGGCGGAGTTTACGGAATATCAATCGTTTTGCACTATTTGTACGAAATGTATCATTCGACGTTGGAAAGCCTGTTCGGAGCAGGTTTGCCCGACAATCTCGACATCAGCGTTGCCGCGCTGTGTATGGATATTCCGCTGTGTATCATTGGCGTCAGGCTTCTTGGAAAGTCGTTTGGGATTAAAACAATCGTCAGTTTCATAGCAATAGCTGTTTTCACGTTTATTATGGAAAACAGTTGGGGTTACAACGCTCTGGTTGACGATGTTATGTTATCGTCGATATTCGGCGCTGTCTGCGTGGGATTGGGTAGCGGGCTGATATTCCGCACCGGCGCAACTTCGGGCGGTACCGATGTCGTTTCGATGATTTTTTCGAAACAAACAAGTATCCCGCTGGGAACTATGGTCATAATCGTAGATTCGTGCGTGGTTCTGATGTCGTTTGTAGCTTTTCAGGATATCAAAATCCCGCTTTACTCGTTTATTATTATTTACATAATAGGTCGAATCGTCAATGCGGCAGTGTACGGGTTCCGCAATATCAAGACCTTAATCATTGTCTCCGACAAACACGAGGAAATCGCGCAATTTGTCCTCGGACTGGAACGCGGCGGCACGATTCTATACGGCGAAGGTATGTATACCGGTAATAAAAAAAAAGTGATTTTTACCAATGTCAACCCGAAAGAAGTCAATCTTATCCAACAACATATCAGAGACGTCGACCCCGAAGCTTTTATCACAATCATCGACGCCGGAATGGTCGTCGGCGAAGGTTTCCGAAATATCCACGACCTTATTTAAGTTAAAAACTAAAAATTAAAAACTAAAAGTTTGGAGGTCGAAAAGGTTCAGACTGTTATATCAACTGAAACTTATTGAAATAAGAGGCTGTATCAAAAGACCAAAATCGCCGTCATTGCGAGAGCGCCCTTATAATGACGAAAGGATGTCGAGGGTGTCGTCGAAAATGTCGTCGAGGAGACGCAATGAGACGCAATGAGACGCAATATATTGCGTCTCTACACCGGACAATGTTGTGGTCGTTGAGGGTGACATAAATCTTTAACCGCAAAGAACGCAAGGTCAAGGGCGTCGAATTTGTAGAGACGCAATATATTGCGTCTCCACGTAG
>JAIRLF010000292.1 GCA_031259655.1 Prevotellaceae bacterium | reverse complement strand
CTTCGGAGAAACAAGTTTGAATTTTAAAAGACTGATTAATCGAAAATATAAAATCAATGAAATCAAATAAATCACAAAAATCAAAGTTCAGACAAGTAGAAAACCGGAAACTGTTACGGTAAAAGATTGTTATAGAAAAGTTAATGCTAACTTTGCGTCAAAATGAAAACCATTCTGTTCAATCCTAAAATTCTGTAAATTCTGATACAAAAGTTGTAAGCATTTGTCTTATCTCTCACTTTTAATTTTTAGTTTTTAACTTCCTCCGTGCATCATTTTTGATATAGTTTTATTCAGTGCGATAAGAGCAAATCCGCATATAATCACAAAAATAGAGATATACAGAAATATCTTGCCTGCGCCTAATGATTCTACGTACGAAGCGAGCAATCCCGCCAAAATATTGGCAAAGAAAGACGATAAAAACCACACAGCCATCAGTAAAGAAGCGAATTTCGGAGGCGACAGTTTTGTGACTACCGACAAACCTACCGGCGACAAACACAATTCTCCTATGGTGTGCAAAAAATAAGTAAGAACCAGCCACCATAGACTTGCTTTTACGGTTACGTCGTCGATATCGCCTCCGCGTTGAGCTACCGCCGCAAGCATACAGAAAAATCCTACGCCGAGAATTACCATTCCTGTGCCCATTTTGATGGACACGGGTATATTTCTCCCTCTCTTCGACATCCAAAACATGCTGAACAAAGGCGCTAAAAGGACTATAAACAAAGGTCCTACCGACTGAAACCATGCCGTAGGTATAACATATTGCCCGACAGCGGGGAGATGTAAAGTCCTTTCGATATATTTGTCGGTGTAAAGCGTTAACGATGAGCCTGCCTGTTCGAACCCTGCCCAAAAAAAGATTGAAAAAAGAAAGAAAATAAATATAACGCTTATTCGTTGTTTTTCTATAGAAGTAAGGCTGTCATTTACAGGTTTTTCTTTGTCTGAGGCAAGGTTTTTTCCGTTTCCGTTTGCAGGCTCAAGTCCTAATTTTCCCAAATATTTTTTCGCAAACGCGACGAACACTGTTTGTCCCAAAAGCATGCCTATTCCGGACGCTAAAAATCCATATCTGTAACCATAGGAAATGATTTCGCCCGCTTCGTTTTTAGTCGCAAAAACATCATCCGACAAAAGTCCGATTACTAATGGCGCCAAAAACGCTCCCAAGTTGACGCCCATATAAAATATCGAAAATGCCGCATCCCGTCTATGGTCGTTGATTTCGTACAGTTTGCCGACAAGAGTCGCTATGTTAGGTTTGAAAAAGCCGTTGCCCAAAATCAGCAAAATCAATCCGGAGTATAATCCGGCGTGACTATTCACCGCAAACAGGACGATTTGCCCGACCATCATAGTAAATGCGCCGATGTTTATTGCCTTTCGCTGTCCCAGATATTTGTCGGCAAGCCAACCGCCTATTAGAGGGGTAAAGTACACAAAACCTGTGTAAAACCCGTAAATCAGACTTGCCGTCTGTACGTCGATAGCCAAACCTCCTTCAAAAAACGATTTTGTGAGATATAACACCAAAATGCCACGCATCCCGTAGTAGCTGAACCGCTCCCACATTTCGATAGTGAAAAGCAGATATATACCCTTGGGATGCTTTTTGTTCGTTTGTATATTCATGTTCTTAGTCCTTGGTTTTTAGTTCTTCGTCAAAGCGGTCAATATCTCTGCGTTCCTTTTTGGTAGGTCGTCCCGTACCTCTGTCGCGTTGCACAAACACAGTGTCTCGCTGTATTTTGAGCATATCAAGCTCTTCCTGCGGAGTGATATTTTCGGCATAAAGCGGAACGTTTTTTGCCGGCTGACGGTTTTCGATGAGACCGGTAACCCTGTAAACGTAATTAACCGGCGGTCGTTTAACTGTAACCACATCGCCGGTTTTGACCTCTCGCGAAGGTTTTACCTGAACATTATTCACTAAAACCCGTCCTTTTTTACAGGCTTCGGCGGCGTCTGTCCGCGTTTTAAATATCCTGACCGCCCACAGCCATTTATCTATCCTTGAATTCATTGTACGCCAAATCCACAGGAAATACATCCACAAAATTATTACTCCGGTTAAGCTATAAAATCCTCATAATCCTCATTACTCATTAAATCGTTGAGTTCCGAAGGGTCGCTGATTTTCACTTTAATCATCCATCCGGCGCCGTAGGGGTCGGCATTCACGACCGATTCCTGTTTGGAATTGATTTCAATAACATCATTTACAGCCTCGTTGATTGCGATTATTTCGCCTGAAACAGGCATGAACGCATCGGCAACCGTTTTCACAGCTTCGATAGCGCCGAACGATTCGCCTTTTGAAAGCGTTTCGCCTTCGACGTCGGGCTGGATATCAACAAAAACGATTTCACCTAATTGGCTTTGAGCATAATCGGTGACGCCGACAGTTGCTATATCATTGTCAAGTTTCACCCATTCATGTTCTGTCGAGTACTTTAAATCTGTAGGAATATTCATTTTTTTTACCTTATTATTATACAATTATTATTTACCAATTCTTTTCGGGTTGGTCCTTTGACGCTTTTTCGGCTTTTAATTTTTGGACTTTTTCCCGCGTATTTTTTTCGTTTGCTTCAACGGCATTCAGGATATAATTAGCCTCTTCCCGCGACATTTTCGGCTGATTTTGTTGACCTTTCGAATCGTCGGGCTGATTGTCTTTGTTTTCATTGTTATCTTTATCCTGATTGTCTTTGTTATCTTTATCTTTATCTTGATTATCTTTGTTTTCTTTATCCTGATTATCTTTATTATCCTGATTTTGATTATCTTTATCCTGATTGTCTTTGTTATCTTGATTTTGGTCTTGATTATCTTTGTTATCCTGATTTTGATTATCCTGATTTTGGTTTTGATTATCCTGATTTTGTTGCTCTTGCAATTTTTTCTTTGCATAAGCCAAATTCGATTTAGCTTCCATGTCGGCAGGATTTTTGCGCAAAGCCTCTTTGTATACGTCTATAGCTTTTTCGTATTCTTCTTTTTTGAGATATGAATTTCCGATATTATAATTAACGTCCTCATTTTTTGCCAATTTGTCGTAAGCTTCGATTGCTTCGTCGAATTTATCCTGTTTGAACAGGCTGTTTCCAAGATTGAAACGTGCAATAAACGACCTCGGATTTTCGTCCAAAGCATCTTTGTACGAAGTTTCCGCCGAGGCATAATCCGAACTTACGTAATTTTTATTGCCTTCGCGAATAAAGTCTTTTACAGCCCCATTGTCCTTATTTTGAGCGGCGACGTTAAAATTAAACGCTGTAAAACAACATAATAACAAAACATCTATCAATCTTTTCACAATTGTCTATTTTATACTGTTAAACAATCTTTTCCATCTTATGTTTTTCGGAAAACTTTTATCTTTATCCGACGAAAACCAAATCAGCAATGGTTTTCCGACAATATGGTCTTCGGGAACAAATCCCCACGAACGCGAATCGTACGAACCGTGTCTGTTGTCGCCCATCATGAAATAGTAATCCATTGCAAAAGTATAAGTCGCAGTTTGAACGCCGTTTATGTATATTTTCCCGTCTTTTACTTCTAAAGTATTTCCTTCGTAAGCTTCTATAATCCTTTGATATAAACAGATATTTTCAACATTAATATCGACGGTAGCTCCTTTTTCCGGAATCCATATTGGTCCGTAATTATCTATTGTCCAAGGATAATTATCGGAAAACGGGAAACAACCCCTGCCATATGATTCGTTTCTTGTGATGGAAACCACAGACGGCGACGATTTTAACGCCTCGTAAGCCTTTTGTGTCAAAACCAGATTGGAATACCCTCGAACTCCTTGATTTTTCCCCGCATTGCCGAGGTCTTCCGCCGATAATCCTAACTGCGAAAGCGCTCTGTCGCTCAATTGCTCTTTCAAAACGACGGTGTACGAATATTCCTGTCCCGAGAAACTTTCCGCCGGCTGCCCGTTGATATATAATTGACTGTGCTTCACTTGCAACGAATCGCCCGGAACGGCTACGCAACGTTTGACATAATGGTCTTTTTTGTCGACAGGACGCGCTACGAGTTCGTAACGGTTGCGCTGAATCCATTCTTTGAAGTTTTTGTCGCCCATATCCCTTTTTATCTGATGATAATCGATGATTTCGGGATGATTGCGGACAACTGTATCTCCGTTCGGGAAGTTAAACACTACCGGGTCGTTACGTTTTATCGTTCCGAAACCGGCAAGCCGTTTATTCTTCAATTTGATTAGTTCCGTATAGGATTCAAACGATTTGCCGAATAAAGAAATCTGATTATGTATCAAAGGAATAGACAGTGGAGTGTTCGGTACTTTAGGTCCGTATGCAACTTTGCTGACAAACAGATAATCGCCTACTAACATCGACTTTTCCATCGACGATGTCGGAATAACGTATGCTTCGAGAAAAAAAGTGCGTACAATCATCGCAACAATAAGAGCAAATATCCCCGCATCAAGCCATTCGAATAATGTATTTCGCTTTTCGCCTTCCTTATAACGCTTTTTCCAAAACGCCCATTTCACCCATTTTGTGAAATATAAATCGAAAACTACAAACAGCCCCGCCAACCATACCGGATTACGTAACCAAATGACAAACAGTAGATATATAACGGAAGCTATTGCGTATCTTATCTTAACTCCCTTCGTCGCATTGCGAAATGCTTCTATCGGTTTTTGCTTTGACATACCACTTTATTTTTTCGGCAAAGGTAATACTTAATATGTAAACACGCAAATTAATCAATAAACGGCTGAATTTTATTTTGTAATTCCGGCGATTTGCTTAAAACGTTCTTTAAATACCGTCTTATTTTTCACAGTAGAAAAATTCCTGCTTTCTCTGCCTGTTCCCGCATATCCTGAGGCCAGATACTGGCTTGAATTTCTCCGATATGCGCTTTCCTGAGAAAGA
>JAIRLF010000281.1 GCA_031259655.1 Prevotellaceae bacterium | reverse complement strand
CCGAAAAGCAAGCCTCCGAGTGTTGCTACGAGCGTGATGGCAATTACGTAACCTAAATTATAATCTCTTTTATTTCCCATGGCGAGAGAGTTGATTTTTTAGATATAATGATTGATAATCATTTCGTACAACTCCTGTTTACCGCTGATTTGTTTCGGTTCGCCGTCGCGGAGGGCGATATTCCGCAAATCTTCGAGAGTCAGTTTACCGTCTTCAAAATCCTTACCTTCGCCGCTGTCGAACGAAGCGTAACGTTCGGCGCGCCATTTTTTGTAATCGGATTTTTCCAGAATATCCGCTGCAACAATCACGGCGCGGGCAAAAGCGTCCATACCGCAGATGTGAGCGATGAAAATGTCTTCCAAATCGGTAGAATTGCGACGTGTTTTAGCGTCGAAATTAGTACCGCCGGTAGTCAGACCGCCGTTTTCGAGGATAATCAGCCAAGCCTGTGTCAGTTCGTACAAATCGACAGGGAACTGGTCTGTATCCCAACCGTTTTGATAGTCTCCACGGTTAGCGTCGATACTGCAAAGCATGCCTGCATCGGCGGCAGCCTGCAATTCGTGCTCGAAAGTATGTCCCGCCAAAGTTGCGTGATTCACTTCGATATTGATAGCGAAATCCTTGTCGAGCCCGTAGTGACGTAGAAATCCGATAACGGTTTCGGTATCCTGGTCATACTGATGTTTTGTAGGCTCCATCGGTTTCGGTTCGATAAGGAAAGTGCCTTTGAAACCGTTTTTGCGTGCATAATCGCGGGCAATCGTAAGCATTTGCGCCAGATGGTCTTTTTCGCGTTTCATGTTGGTATTCAGAAGGCTCATATAACCTTCGCGACCACCCCAGAACACATAGTTTTCGCCGCCAAGAGCAATAGTTGCGTCGATGGCGTTCTTGATTTGCGCGCCTGCATAAGCCACAGAACCGAAATAAGGATTTGTAGCCGCTCCGTTCATGTAACGTGTTGCGCTGAAAACGTTTGCTGTTCCCCACAACAGTTTTTTACCTGTCGTGTTCTGGAGACTTTTTGCATAATCGACCATAGTCGACAAACGTTTTTCGAACTCGCTCAGCGAGGGTCCTTCATCGACAACGTCCACATCGTGGAAACAATAGTAAGGAATGCCCGTTTTTGTCAGAAACTCAAACGCAGCATCCATCTTATATTTGGCGCGAGTAATCGGGTCGGCAGAGTTGTTCCATGGAAACGACTTTGTTCCACCGCCAAACGGGTCGCCGCCTTCGGCGCACAATGTGTGCCAGTATGCCATGGCAAAACGCAGATGATTTTTCAGCGGTTTGCCGAAAACAACTTTGTTCTCATCATAATAATGAAATGCCAACGGATTTTTGGACTCCGGTCCTTCAAATTGAATCTTTCCTGTTCCCGGAAAAAATTCTTTGTTACCTTTATAAAAACTCATAATATATTTTTTTATTATTTAATTAATTATTAATGTTTAATGTCTCTTTCCAAATTTCGTAAACTTCGAGATATTTGTCTGATTTTGACGTATCCGGCTCTATCACGCCAAGTTTTTTCAGCGAGCCGAACGCTTCCTGCGGCGATTTGTATATTCCCGCTCCGATTCCTGCGCCTTTAGCCGCTCCGACAGCGCCATTAGTGTCGTAAAGTTCTATTACGGCGCCCGTTACACTTGCCAAAGCATCGCGAAATACCGGACTTAAAAACATATTGGCATTACCCGCACGGATGACGCCTACATCGACGCCTGTTTCGTTCATCACTTCGATTCCGTATTTGAACGAAAACACGATTCCTTCCTGTGCAGCGCGCGCTATATGTTTGCGACTGTGGATGTTGAAGTTCAATCCATGTATGGAACATGCGGTATCTCTGTTTTGCAGCATCCGTTCCGCTCCGTTTCCAAAGGGCAAAATGACAACGCCTTCCGAGCCGACGGGCACAGTTGCCGCGATGTCGTTCAATTCGTTGTAACTGACGCCTTCGGGAGCGATATTTCGTTTTACCCACGAATTGAGTATCCCAACTCCGTTGATACACAGCAAAATTCCCAGACGAGTCTGTTCTTTGCTGTGATTGACATGCGCAAAAGTGTTGACACGCGAATATTTGTCGTAATCAACTTTGTCGCTCACGCCATAGACTACACCCGATGTCCCTGCCGTAGCGGCGATTTCTCCGGGATTGAACACGTTAAGCGACAAGGCATTGTTCGGCTGGTCGCCTGCGCGATAGGTTACAGGCGTACCTTTTTTCAGCCCGAGTTCTTTCGCCACCGATTCCAGCAGTTCTCCCTGTTTGCCAAACGTTGGATAAACGTCTGCAACAATGTCTTTTCCGAACCCGAAACAGTTCAAAACGTCTTCCGAAATCTCTTCTTTCTTGAAATCCCAGAAAATTCCTTCCGATAACCCTGATACTGTGGTTACAATCTCGCCTGTCAGCCGCATGGCGATATAATCTCCGGGCAGCATAAACTTGTAAACGGATTCAAACAGACGGGGTTCGTTTTCTTTGACCCAGGCTAATTTGGCGGCGGTAAAATTTCCGGGCGAATTTAGCAGATGCGAAAGGCAACGTTCGTCGCCGATGCTCTTAAACGCTTTTTCGCCGTAAGGCACAGCCCGACTGTCGCACCAGATTATCGAGGAACGCAATACTTCTTTGTTCCTGTCGACCAGCACTAAACCGTGCATCTGATACGAAATGCCGATGGCTTTAATGTCTTCGCCATTGATGTTTCCGTTTTTGAGAGCCTGTTGTATGGCTAATTTCAAATAATCCCACCAGTCTTCGGGATTTTGCTCAGCCCAACCTGCTTTTAATGTTTTAATCGGGGCTTCCTCTTTCGGATAAAACTCCGAACTCACTGTTAACCCGCTCTCCTGATTCACTATGGAAGCCTTTACCGACGAACTCCCAATATCACATCCCAATAGATACAT
>JAIRLF010000098.1 GCA_031259655.1 Prevotellaceae bacterium | reverse complement strand
GATTCGCAGTGGACAACGCCACACTAACACGGTTTTTCACCCTACACTTTCTTATACCATTCGTAATTGCAGCAATAGTAATAGTACACCTCCTATTCCTACACCAAACAGGATCAAATAACCCATTAGGATTAAGGAGAGACAGCCTGTGTGATTTGCTGTCCGGTTTCTTCCGTTCGCAGGGCAAACAGTTTGGCAACGTCGTCTCTGGAAAAATTGGACAACACAGCCGAATCTTCTTTGATATTGAACGGTGAACCCGGATTGACAGGTTTCCCGTCTTTGGCTTTAATGAGATAATCTTTCAAGTCGCGCATACCTACCAAAGCGATAGATACCGGAAATTTTCCGATTCCGCGAGTAGCAAAGCCGTCCCGTAACTGCCGTAAAAAACTGACCATTGTTTCATCAACAAGTACATCCACTTCGTCAAATAAAACAATCAGCGGTTTGGGGGCGACTAATTCCGACCAGTTGCTGAGAATGCTGTTCAACATTGACAAATAATTGGAGTCATCACAAACAGGAACGGGCAATTCGTTATTTTCGGCTGCCCTGCGAATAGCGTCACAGATAGCCGGCATTGCCTCTTTTGCCTGTGAAATTCTGTCGCATCTTTCTACGCTCACATAACAGGCGACGGCTTCTACGCCCGCATTGATTTCGCGCGCCCAATTTTGAAGAAAAGTGGTCTTTCCCGTTTGTCGCGGCGCATGTAGAACCCAGTATAATTCATCCTTTATATAACGGCTTAACTGAGACCCGACTAAACGGTCTTCAGGAGGTAACATGTAATGCTTTTCCGGATTACATGGACCTGTGGTGTTAAAAAAACGTCGTTTCATCTTATTCAATTTTTAATAAATATCCTGATATAATTTAGCGCAAATGTACGAATAAAAATCCGTACAAAGATTTTATTTGCTAATTACACGAATTTACACGGATTTGTTTTTCGAGTCCGATTTTGTTTTTCAAAAAACGGATTTTACCTTATCTCGAAGTTTCTGCTCTGACTTTTACTCGGATGGATATTCAGGTATTTGGACTGGAGACCTCTACAAATCATTTGGAGACCTCTACGAATCACTTGGAGACCTCTACAAATCATTTGGAGACCTCTACAAATCACTTGGAGACCTCTACAAATCAATCATAACGTATCGTGAACCCTAAAAAGTTGAACGGTGTTTCTCGCACACCCTTTTGGGATTAGTCAAAGTATAACAATACCTGCAACAGCGGCAAACACCGTCGCATTTTGTCATATTATCTTTTAGTTCTAAGAATTCAGTTCTTTCTCGATAACTTTTTTCATAAGCGTAAATTGTTTTTTATTGAACAGGCGTGTCAGGAAAACTATTTTGCCCGATTTGTCTACAATAATATTTCGTGCTACTCCGGCGTTTTTTTCGGCGTATTTATGGAAACATTCTCCCGATTTGTCGGGTATAATCGGGTAAGAAGTTTTCGTTTTCACAGCAAAAATCCGGATTTTCTCGTAGTCTTCCTTATAAGCTATACCCGTCAGGACAAAATCGTCCCTGTCCTTATACTTTTGCCATATATCCGTTTCGATATAAGGCATTTCCTCAATACAAACGTTACACCAGCTTGCAGTAAACTGCAGCATGACAACTTTCCCGCGCAGGTCGGTTAAGTTACATGTTGTGCCGTCTTTGTTTTGCATTTCAAAATCGGGCGCCATGTCGCCCACTTTCACGACAAATCCTCGATTTTTACCTTCGCCATTATGGTGAATAATCGCTAAAAAAGTCGGTAAGGTTAATAAAAATCCCATAATATTCTTAACTTTTTTTAATTAAAAAAAATCTCAAAATTTATATTTAAATCCTCAATATAAGTTATTTATCAAACTTTTTCCATCATGTTAGCCATGAGAAAAACGTGCGCAAGTTATAAATAATATTTAATATTCACGGGATATTACTACTTTTGTGCAAAAAATATTTTATAAAATAATGTTTGTAAATAATTTTATAATTAAGCTGTTTAAAAGTAGAATTAAAGAAATTGAACGGTTGAGGATAAAACCCGAAGAAGCACAGGAGAGCGTGTTCGATACTTTAATAAAAGCCGGAAAACAAACAGAGTACGGCGAAAAATACAATTTCGGGAGGATACGAAATATTGAGGATTTCAGAAAGAATGTCCCTGTTTCCGATTATGCCATACTTCAGCCATATATAAAACGTATGCGTAGCGGAGAGCGCAAGGTTCTGTGGAACACGCCTGTCCGCTGGTTTGCGAAATCGTCGGGGACTACAGCAGGCAAAAGCAAATTCATCCCCGTCAGTCGCGAATGTTTACACAATTGTCATTTTTCGGGCAGTAAAGATGCTACGCTTCAATATCTAATCAACAATCCCAATTCGAAAATTCTTCTTGGGAAGTCGCTTACTCTGGGAGGCAGCCACAAAATAGATGAGTTTAACAGCAAGGTTAAAATCGGCGACCTGTCGGCAATCTTGATTCACAACTCTCCACGATACGTCGAACTGGTTCGGACGCCGTCGAAAAAAGCGGCTTTGATGCTCGATTTTGACGAAAAAACAAGGGTAATAGCCCGCCAGTCAAGCGTTCACAATGTAATCGGTTTTGCAGGCGTACCCTCGTGGAACCTGATTTTGATGAACCGGATTCTGGAATATACCGGTAAAAAACATTTGCTGGAATTGTGGCCCAATCTGGAAGTGTTTTTTCACGGAGGAGTTGCTTTCGGACCTTATGTCGAACAGTTTAAACGGATTATCCCGTCGGACAATATGCGTTACATGGAAACGTACAACGCCTCCGAAGGTTTTTTTGCTTTTCAGGATATGCCCGACGACGATTCGATGTTATTGTTGACAAACAACAGTATCTTTTTCGAATTTATGCATCTGTCCGAATTAGAAAAACCGTTCCCGAAAACATACAGCATCTCGGAAGTGCAAACAGGCGTCAATTATGCAATGATAATATCGACCAACTCCGGTCTGTGGCGTTATTTGATTGGTGACACTGTTAAATTCACTTCGTTATATCCACATAAAATCAAAATCACAGGACGAACAGCCTATTACATCAATGTGTTCGGCGAAGAACTCATAGCAGGAAACGCCGAAGAAGCGCTGCTGAAAGTTTGCTCCGAAACAAACGCAATTATCTCGGAATATACTGTCGCCCCGATTTTTATGAGCGAAACATCGAATGGAGCTCACGAATGGTTAATCGAATTTGATACACCTCCCCAAAATGTCGAACATTTTGCAAATCTCTTAGACAAAACCCTGTGCGAACTCAATTCGGATTACGAAGCGAAAAGATATCACAACATAACGCTGTCGCGACTGAAAATCACAGTTCTGCCCAACGGAACGTTCCTCAAATGGATGGAGTCGAAAGGTAAATTAGGCGGACAAAACAAGATTCCGCGACTGTATAACTCGCGCGAACATGCCGACCAGTTGTTGAGAATTATGAATACGCGCACAAAGTATTGATTCGAAATCGGCGAATTGTTGAACCTGTTTTTATAAAATTTGTTAATAGAAAAGAATTTGTTAATATTATGTATAAAAAATAAAAATGATGAAAACAAAAGTACTTGTTAGTCTTATTGCTGTGTTGTTGCTGTTGTTTACGAATAAAACAGATGCACAGTTTGTGTTGCAGCCCTTGCAACATTCTTATGACGCATTTGTTCCGCACATCGATTCGGTAACGATGCGAATACATTACGGCAATCACCATCGTGCGTATGTCAATAATCTGAACGCCGCTATCGACAAACATCCCGAATTGAAAAACAAAAGTTTGGAGGAACTTTTGTCGGGAATAAACGCTGTTCCTGCGGATATTCGCGTTGCAGTGCGCAACAACGGCGGCGGGCATTACAATCATTCGTTATTTTGGATGTTGCTGAGCCCGAAACCGACAAAACTTTCGTCGAAATTAGAAAAAGCTATAATCGCCGAATTTGGTTCGATGGATAAGTTTAAAGCGGAATTTGAGAAAACTGCTGCAAACCGGTTCGGTTCGGGTTGGGTATGGCTTACTGTTTCTGCCGGTAAACTGAAAATTATATCAACTCCCAATCAAGACAATCCCGTCATGGGCGACGCTCCCGAAAAAGGCGCGCCGATTTTAGCGCTCGACGTCTGGGAACATGCTTATTACCTGAAATATCAGTCGAACAGAGGAGCGTATGTAAAAGCCTACTGGAATGTGGTAAATTGGGATAAGGTCAGCGAATTGTACAACTCGTATAAATAATGGCATAATAAATTTTTCTCCTGTGAAAGCTGTTCCGAAAATACTGAATTTTCTCTGTCTGTTTTGTATATTCGTCTGTGTACGAATTGTATCATACGCCGACGGAGGGTTATATCTTTTCCCAAAAGGAGCGAAGGCTATGGGAATGGGAAAGAACGGATTGTTGAACTTCGACATCTGGGCGGTTTACAACAATCAGGCGGCTCTGGCGTATGTCGAAAATATCGGCGCCGGAGTGCATTACGAAAACCAATTTGCTATGAGCCAATTAGGTTTGAGCGCCGGAGCGTTCGCCCTGCCCGCGCTGACCGGAACGTTCGGATTAGATGTCGCTCATTTTGGCGTAGAAAAAGATTACAGTGAAACAAGAATCGGAATTGGTTACGGCAAAAAACTGGCGAAAAAATTGGCGCTGGGCGTGCATTTTAACTACCATTTGTTGAGTTTTGCTTCGGGATATCCCAATTTCTACACTTTTACCGGCGAAATAGGACTGATTGCCTCGCCGATGGATAATCTGTTTATCGGAGCGCATGTCTTTAACCCGACTTTCGCTAAACTCAATTCGAAAAATGAAGAGCCGATTCCTGTAATATTCGAAATCGGCGCAGGATATCGAATTGCCGGCAAACTGATGCTGGTAGCCGAAATCGAAAAAAAACGTTCCGATGAAATGTCTCCCCGATTTGGAATAGATTATTCGCTGTTTAAAAGTATGAGTTTGCGTTCGGGCATTTCGCTCAATCCGGTAGAGGTTTGTTTTGGCGCAGGCTGGGTCGCTAAAAAAAGAATTAATATCGACTTCGCTTTTTATCATCATGAAACACTTGGATATAGCCCGCAAATTAGTCTCGCGTACAGGTTTTAATTTCAGAATAATATTGTTCCCTGCTCTATTGTCTTCGACTGTGAAATTTTCATGTGACCGAATGATTTTTCACAGGGAATGATACTTACGTAGTAATTCAACCCTGAATTGCCGGCGTCAACCACTCTTAGTTTTTAGTTCTTAACTCTTAACTCTTAACTCTCATCTGCCGGCGTCAGCCACTTTTAGTTCTTAACTCTTAGTTTTTAACTCTTAAGGTCGCTATATAAAAAAAATACACATGTACTAATCAAAGTACATGTGTATATTCGTATTAATTCGAGCAGTTCGTATTAATTCGCGGACAAAAGCCTTTTTCTCACACGAAGGAACAGATACGACCCGAAAATCAGGAGAAGGGACGCTATATGTATATAGCGTTTTGTCAGTGCATTGACGTTAATAT
>JAIRLF010000020.1 GCA_031259655.1 Prevotellaceae bacterium | reverse complement strand
AAATTCTGATTACCTTTGCGCCGGATTAAGTAAAACATTTTATTATGAAAAAGATTATATCTACGTTGATTATTATTGCATTATGTTCGTGTAGCAGGGAGAAGGAGCAGACGGATGACATATCATTGCGTTTTGATTCGCCTGCCGGCATTTTCACCGAATCGTTACCTCTTGGGAACGGTCGTTTAGGGGCGATGGTATTTGGGAATCCTGATGTTGAGACCATTGTGTTGAATGAAATCTCGCTTTGGTCGGGAGGATATCAGGATGCCGACAGGGAAGACGCTCATCTGTATCTGAAAGAAATTCAGGATTTGTTGCTTGCGAAGAAAAATAAGGAAGCGCAATCGCTTTTACAGAAGGCTTTTGTCTGCAAAGGCGCCGGTTCGGGGCATGGAAATTCGGCTTATGGAGAATACGGCAGTTATCAAATCTTTTCGGAACTGAACATCGAATGGGACGACAAAAGCGAATATAAAGACTATCGTCGTATTCTGGACATCGAAGATGCCGTTGCATACGTGTCGTGGAACAAGAGCGGCGTTGAATATCAGATGAAAGCCATCGCCGATTTCGACAAAGACAGGATACACATCAAAATAAAATCGTCGAAACCTGCGGCAATCAACTTGAAAGCCTCGCTCAACCGCACCGAAAACGCAAAAACCTTTGTCGAAGGCAACAGTCTTGTCCTCGAAGGGCAGTTGCCATTCGGAGAAAAAAAAGGGATGAAATTCGCTGCTTTGGCAAATATAGCGCTGAAAGGAGGCGAACTTGCCGAAGAAAGCTCGGCGCTGAAAGTCAACAACGCTTCCGAAGTCGAAATCGTTGTATATGCGATGACTAACTTCGATTTCGATTACAAGGGATTAAAAGATATCGACCCGTTGGCGGAATTGCGGAAAATCGACATTCCCAATAAATTATCCTTCGACGAAGACGTCAAAATCCACACAAAACGTTTCGGAGAATATTTCGACCGTTGCCGCTGGCATTCGAGGCTCGAAAACAAAAGCAAACAAATCTCCACGCCCGAACGGTTGATTAAGTATGCAAAAGGAGATAAAGACCCTGAACTGCCGATACTTTACTTTAATTTCGGACGATATTTGCTGATTTGTTCATCGCGTCCGGGACTGCTTCCGGCGAACTTGCAGGGCTTGTGGGCGCACGAATATCATACGCCATGGAACGGCGATTATCACTTGAATATCAACATTCAAATGAACTATTGGCTCGCCGAAATCACTAATCTGGGCGACCTTGCCGAGCCGTTGCACCGTTTCACCGCCGCATTGCAGGAAAACGGGCGAAAAACAGCGCAGGCATACTACAACGCGCCTGCAGGATGGGTTGCTCACGTAATCAGCAATCCCTGGCTTTTCACTTCGCCCGGCGAGCATGCAAGCTGGGGCTCGACGCTTACCGGAGGCGCATGGCTGGCTTCGCATCTGTGGGAACATTACCGTTTCACAGGAGACACAGCGTTTCTTAAACAGTATTATCCTGTTATTAAAGGCGCTACGGAGTTTCTCAATTCCATACTCATCGAAGAAGAGCATGGATGGTTGGTTACCGCACCCTCAAATTCGCCCGAAAATGCTTACAAAACCGCCGACGGTTACGGGTTTACATGCATGGGACCGACTATGGACATGCAGATATGCCGGCAGTTGATGTACGCAAACATCAAAGCGTCCGAAATATTGGGCGTGGACAGTGAGTTTGCCGACCAACTTAGGGAAAGAGTAAAACGATTGGCTCCGAACCAAACAGGCGCAAACGGCGACCTTAACGAATGGCTCGAAGATTGGGAAGACGCCGACCCGCATCACCGACATGTCTCGCATCTGTATGGTCTTCATCCTTACGACGAAATCACTCCCGAACAAACGCCCGAGCTTGCCGCCGCATGTCGGAAAACCCTTGAAATCCGGGGCGACGAAGGCACAGGATGGTCGAAAGCGTGGAAAATCAATTTCTGGGCGCGTTTACACGACGGCGACCATGCGCTCGTACTTTTCAAAGGACTGCTCAATCCCGAATATAATCGCGGAGGCACATATCCCAACCTGTTTTGCGCTCATCCTCCGTTCCAGATTGACGGAAATTTCGGGGGGACATCCGGATTAACCGAGATGCTGCTCCAAAGTCATGGCGACGACGAAGTTATCCGATTCCTGCCTGCCTTGCCGACCGATAGCGACTGGGCGCAGGGCGAAGTCCGCGGACTGACGGCAAGGGGAAACGTGTCTGTCGATATGAAATGGAACAACCACCAACTGAGCGAAATCACTCTTTTGCCGAATAAAACGGGTAAAATTAAGGCGCTGATTCCGGCAGGAATGACTTTCGATTCACGCAAGTTCGACAGGGCGGAAGTTGTTTCAATCGACGCAGTTAAGAACAGAAAAATCGTTATTAAAAGAGAATTATGATATTTGTAAGAGACGCGTCCCTGAATGATATTCCATTGATTAACAGCATTGCATCCGTAGTTTGGCCCGCGACATATTCCGACATGATGTCTAAAGAACAGTTAGACTATATGTTCGATATGATGTATTCGCCGGATTCGATAAAAACGCAGATGACCGAAAAGAAACATCATTACTTCATTCTGTTCGAGAACGATACTCCAACAGGATATATTTCCGTTCACGTTGTCGAAAATTCAATCCTGTATCTCGAAAAAATCTACGTCTTGCCTTCGGCTCAGGGTAAAGGCTTTGGCGCTATGCTGATAGACGCTGCGAAAGAGTTTGCGGAAAAACATTCTCTGAAAAGTATCAGGCTGAATGTTAACAGGGATAACAAATCGCGTTATTTTTACGAACATCTTGGATTTGAAATCATTTCGCGGAGAGATTTGCATATTGGTTCGGGGTTTTATATGAACGATTATATAATGGAAAAGCAACTGTAATTTTTTAAGAGATGAAAATATTGGCAATCAGAGGTAAAAACCTTGCATCGCTGGAAGGAGAGTTCAATATCGATTTCGAAACGGAACCTCTGAAATCGGCTGGTATATTTGCGATTACCGGACCTACCGGCGCAGGGAAATCGACCATTCTGGATGCTGTATGCCTCGCCCTGTTCGACGACGCGCCGAGAATCAGCAAAGGCGAAAAAGGTATTTATGTAACCGATGTCTCGGATAATGCTATAAGTCATACCGATAGCCGGACGATTTTGCGCAAAGGAGCAAGCGAGGGACGCGCCGAAGTGGATTTTATCGCCGTCAATGGAGGAAAATATCGTTCGACATGGACGGTCAAACGGCTGAATAACACGCCCGACGGGGTTTTACTTAACACCGAAATCAGGTTGCGAAATTTGCGTACGCAAGTCGAAGAACAGGGTAAAAAAACAGGACTGCTGAAAAAAATAACCGAACTTATAGGACTAAATTTCAATCAGTTTATCCGTTCCGTTTTACTGGCTCAAGGCGATTTCGCTACTTTTCTGAAAGCAAAACAGAGCGAAAAAGCCGAACTGCTTGAAAAATTGACCGGTACGGACATATATTCGAAAATATCTTCGACCATCTATCGAAAATCGAAAGAAGCGGAGGAAACACGCGACTTGATGCAAAGGCAAATCGACGGTGTAACCTTGCTGAAAGAAGAGGAAATTGTCGAAATGTGCCGGCAAAAAGTCCGGATTGATAAGGAATTAGAGCCGCTAAAAGACATTCTGTCGAGCATAGACCGGAAACTCGAATGGATAAAACAATACGAAGAACTGTCGAAGGAAACAACGAAAGCCGAAACAGAATTGAAAAAACTCAAACAAAGCATCGAAACGGCAAAACCGCGCTTTGCCTGCGTCGAACTTTTGGATGCTTCGCACGAAATACGAGACTGTTACATAAATCTGGAAAATAAGTCCGGACAATCGAAAGAGTTGCAGGCAAATCGTTCGTCTCAGGAATTGCTGTTGCAAAATTACGGGAAACAAATCTCCGATTACGAGATTAAAATACAGGCGATTAAAAGTAATCTTGAACAAACGGAGCAAGATTTCACAAAACTGAAACCTTCGATTGCCCGAAGCAAAGAGTTGGATATCAAGATACAATCGGCACGCGAGAAACTCGCCGAAGCAGACAGCGAACTCGAATTGAAAAATAAACAGAAAAAGAAATCCGAGACAAACATATTGAATATCAACAAAAAACTTGCCGAGACAAAGAAACAGTCGGATGTTATATCCGAATGGTTCAAAGAAAAAGAATCATTTGTGGAAGTTGTTCAACAGGTTGATCTGATTATAACTACGCTTGGCGATATCCAATTTGCCGAAAAACAAATCGAAACGGCTTCCCAAAACTTGAACGCAAATAATGCTCTTTTGATTTCGCAAAGAGAAGTTCTCGAACAGTTAGAGAAAGAATCGGAACGATTAAACCGCCTGTTACCCACGGAAATATTGAATTTGCGCGAAAAATTGAAAGAAAACCAACCCTGTCCTGTCTGCGGGAGCGTACATCATCCGTTCAAAACCGAAATAAATCAGGATACAAAGGTCAATGAGAAGGAGTTAGAACAGAAAAAACGGGAAACGGCGGACTCTGTCGCCGAAACAAATAAAAGAATAGAAACGCTTAAAGAAAGTATAACTCAACTCGATACAATTATCAAAAACTATAAAACACACTACAATAATGCAATAAGCAAGGTGGAAAAACCTTTGCAGACAATTCCTAACTGGAAAAATTTCGTTAACAACGGCGTACTGCAAACAAGATTGTTGAACTTTGCAAATCAATGGAAGAAAAACGGGGAAGAACAAACGAAAAATCTGAAACAGATAGATTTATATACCGAACAGTTAAACGCCGAAAACACTGTTTTGATTGATATTTCAGCAGAATGCCGGCGCAGGGAATCATTGCGTCGAGATGCGCTTTCTACACTCGAATCGCTTGTCAATGAGCATGCTTCTCTCCTCGACGGTAAAAAAGCCGGCGAAGTGGAATCGTTCTATACCAATGCAATAAAACAACAATCGGCAAAATACGAAAATCTGAAAAACTCAAAAACCGAACTCGAAAGTAAAAAGTTCGAGATTCAGGGCGTCATCTCGCAAATACAGGACAATCTCGCAGTCGTTTCTACACAAATCGCAGAGTTAAAGACTACTGTGAATAAATGGCTGCAAACAAACAAACATCAGATAACGCAAGATATGCTCAAAGATTTGGTTGCAAAATCGTATGCGTGGATAGAAAAGGAAAAGAAGGAGTTAGCCGACCTCAAAAACAGGGAAACACAACTTACGGCAACTTGTAAAGAACGAACAGTTCGTTTGGAAAAACATGGTGAATCGCCATACAAGCCTGATAACACGGAAAATAGCGAATCGCTGAAACAACTCCTCGACAACACTGTAAACAAAGAAAAAGAACTCAAACATCAACAAACTGTAATAGACGTGTCGCTCGCAAAAAACAACGACAATAAAAAACTCGTCGAATCGCTTGAAACAGAGTTTGAAATGCAAACAAAAACTTGCGAAGAATGGAAAAAACTTAATTCGCTTCTGGGTTCAGCCGACGGGCATAAGTTTAAAAATATTATCCAAAGTTACACGATGGATATTTTGCTCGACTATGCCAATAAACATCTGGAAGTCTTGAC
>JAIRLF010000389.1 GCA_031259655.1 Prevotellaceae bacterium | reverse complement strand
AACGTTCGTTCGCCGTGTTCCGCAATTTGCCGGATTTGTGGAATAATGTTAATACACTGGTGAAAAAAGTAGCCGTTCTGGAGAAAAATCAGGATAACAAATCCGATGAATAAGAAAATCGTAATAGCTGTCGACGGATATTCGTCTACAGGAAAAAGCACTGTCGCAAAAGCAATTGCACACCGTCTGAATTATATTTACGTCGATACCGGAGCGATGTACAGAGCTGTTACTCTGTTCTGTGTACAAAACGGGTTGATTGATTCGCAGGGGAAAATTTCGGACAAACTGAAATCCCTCCTGCAGGATATCAAGATTGAATTTCGCAAGTCGGACGATTCCGAAACGGCTGATACTTATCTGAATGATCTCAATGTAGAAAAAGAAATACGTTCGATAGAGATAGCAAACCAGGTTAGCGCCGTAAGCGCCATAGCCGAAGTGCGGGAACTGTTAGTTCGGCAGCAACAACTTATGGGTCGGGCTAAAGGAATTGTAATGGACGGACGCGATATTGGCACAGTGGTGTTTCCCGACGCCGAATTGAAGGTGTTTATGACCGCATCGCCCGAAATCAGGACTGTGCGACGGTTTTCGGAACTGAAAGCCAAGGGCGAAAATGTTTCTGTCGAAGAAGTGCGTAAAAATATCGAAGAACGGGATTTTAAAGATACTCACCGTGAAATCAGTCCGCTGAAACAGGCAGCCGACGCTGTTGTGTTGGATAACAGCAATATGACGCCGGAAGAACAGTTGGAATGGTTATACGAAAAGGTTAAAGAAGTTTGTGAACGGGATTGAAGTTGAAATAGATAATCTGTCGGGATTTTGTTATGGCGTGATAAGAGCCATCGAAACAGCCGAAAAAGAGTTGGAAAAAAACGGCATACTGTTTTCGCTGGGCGAAATAGTGCATAACAATGTCGAAGTAAACCGTCTTAAAAATAAGGGTTTGTATACTATTTCCCATGAAAATATCGGCAAGGTCGAGCCGAAAAAAATCCTTATCCGGGCTCACGGCGAACCTCCCGAAACGTACGAGACGGCGCAAAAATCCGGTATCGAGATAATCGATTGCACTTGCCCTGTGGTGCTTAAATTGCAGGAACGTATCAAACGTGCATACGAAGAAGCTAAACGATGTGATGGCGTTATCGTCATTTTCGGAAAGAAACGGCACGCCGAAGTCAATGGCTTAGTGGGACAAACGGAAGGCAACGCTATCGTAATTGAAAATGTTGATGAAGTTGCTCAGATTGATTGTTCGCGTCCTGTTTTTCTGTTCTCGCAGACGACGAAAAGTAGCGAAGGTTTCGAAGAATTACGCAAAATAATTGCCGACAAAATCGAACAGTCGGGCGGCGACCTCGCTATGTTTAAGGCGTATAACACTATCTGCCGGCAAGTGTCGGGACGAAAACCTCATCTCGAAAACTTTGCGCGAAAACATGACGTCGTTATCTTCGTGAGCGGAAAACAAAGTTCTAACGGCAAAGTTCTCTATCAGAGCTGTAAAAACGCAAATCCCAACTCGTATTTCGTGGAACAGGCTGACGATATAAACCCCGAATGGTTTGCGGATTGTAAAACCGTCGGCGTCTGCGGCGCAACATCTACCCCAAAATGGCTGATGGAAGAAATCGCCGAACAAATCGGATCAGAATTTACAGAATTTTAGAATTGAACAGAATGGCTACGCTAATTTATCCCTGAAGAGCTGGTACAGAATTTTAGAATTGAACAGAATGGTTTATAATGACGCTTTTTGGAGCAGAATTTAAAAAAATATCAATTATTTTGGATTCTTATGCAACGAATTGACGCTTATATGCATCTATAATGATATGAATAATGAATAAAAATTAAACATGTTTTAAAATAAAGGAGGATAATTTATGCTCAAAAGAACACATCGCTCTGTTATTAAAACGGCAAACTGGATTTTAGGCGGAATCATTTCTATTTTAAGCTTTTCGGGATGCCACAAAGAACAATCTGGAACTGTAGAATACGGCTCGCCGTATGCTACATTTTCGTTTCGCGGAACAGTGTCCGACAAAACCGGACAACCGGTGAAGGACATTAAAGTTGAAGTGGGATTGGAAAAACATCCTGCAATGGACAATCCTGTGTTGACCAATACTTCGGGACAATATTCCGTACAGTTTCAGTTTCGTCCGGTTGAAGATTTTCAAGTGATTGTTTCCGATATTGACGGCGAATCGAACGGCTCGTTCCGGAACGATACTATTCCGGTAAAAGTCTCCGAAGATGATTATTACGAACAGGGAAACGGAAGTTGGAATCATGGTTCGGCAGCTAAGGAAGTCAATATTGTCTTGAACGAGAAAGAATAATGTCCTTAAAACTGACACTGCGGAAACGGGCGGCGTTAGAAATGTTCCGGCGTATCCGCAAAAACTGTGTGAAACTGCACGAGTTGCGCGTTCTCTTTTGGGAATGTACCTTGCGATGTAATGCCGCCTGCCGCCACTGTGGTAGCGACTGTCGTGTCTCGGCGACGCAACCCGATATGCCGATGAAAGATTTTCTTAACGTAATCGACGAACTGACGCCGTCCGTCAATCCCAACAAAGTCATGATTGTCTTTACCGGCGGCGAGGCGCTGTTGCGTCCGGACATCGAACAGTGTGGCAGCGAACTTTGTCGTCGTGGTTATCCATGGGGCATAGTTTCTAACGGTTTACTTTTCGGCAAACGGCTCGATTCTTTGCTTGCATCGGGGCTGCATTCGGCTACTATCAGTCTGGACGGGTTCGATAAGGCGCACAATTGGCTTCGCGGACGGTCGAACAGTTTCAATGCCGCAGTCCGCTCAATCGAACGGCTTGCTAACTCAAATATCGTTATTTGGGATGTCGTAACTTGCGCTAATCAAAAGAATTTCGACGACTTGCCGCGCTTTCATCAATTTTTGACAAGTATAGGCGTGAAAAATTGGCGTATCTTCACTATCTTTCCCTCGGGACGCGCCGCTCGCGTGCCCGAATTGCAACTCTACGACCGGCAATTCACTCTTTTGATGGATTTTATCCGCGACTGTCGCCGCAAAGGGTTTCATGTCTCGTATGGCTGCGAAGGCTTTCTTGGAAATTACGAAATGGAAGTGCGCGATAATTTTTACCAGTGCAACGCGGGTATAAATACGGCTTCGATACTTGCCGACGGCTCTATTACGGGTTGTACAAGTATACGTGCGAATTTTCATCAGGGCAATATCTACAACGACCGTTTCGTTGATGTTTGGGAACAGCGTTTTCAGCCCTTCCGCGACCGTTCGTGGACACGGAAAGACCAATGCGCCGATTGTAGCATGTTCCGGTATTGCGAAGGAAACGGAATGCACCTCTACAACGATAACGCCGAATTACAAATCTGCCATTACAAGAGAATTATTAAGAACTAAACCCCCCACTATTTATTTATTGGTTAATTAAAGTGCCGTCGCTGCGCGACTTATGGGCAGAATTTTATTTAGTATTTTAGAATTAAACAGAATTATGTTCATTCTGTAAATTCAGATTTCCTGACCTCAAGGAAATAGGAGTGTCACCCAAAACGGGAAAAAAACCATATTTGATACAAATATCAACATTAAACCTGAATTGGAGAAAAAAGTTAATAACGATGAATCCCGATTCTTCCTATGGTTTGAAATTGAAAGCCCTAAAAATCGTCAT
>JAIRLF010000277.1 GCA_031259655.1 Prevotellaceae bacterium | reverse complement strand
GCGCCGTTAAGCGATTCCGATATCAACGGCTATCTTCCCGCAAAAGTGCGGGAAGTTGTCAACGGTCTCAAATATTTTGTGGTTGAAGATTTGCGTACTGCGCGTCGCTATATTTCGCGATTGAAAATTGACGCGCCCATCGACGAACTGCATTTTTCGCTATTCAACGAACATACCGATATAAAAACGGTTTCGTCGTTACTGAATCCTGTTTTTGACGGTTACGACCTCGGTTTACTCTCGGATGCAGGGATGCCCTGCATTGCCGACCCGGGCGAAGAATTAGTGCGGATAGCCCATTCTAACGGTGTGAGGGTTGTTCCTTTGGTTGGTCCGTCTTCGCTCTTTTTGGCTTTAGCGGCATCCGGATTATCGGGCGAGAAATTTTCGTTCGAAGGTTATCTCCCCGTCAAAACTCCCGAGTTGATTAAGACGGTCAAGAGGATAGAACAACAATCGCGACAGGACGGTCAAAGCAGGATATTTATAGAAACGCCTTACCGCAACGCCAAAATATTCGAGACGGTATTGAACGCCTGCTCTAACGAAACGTTTGTATGCGTAGCATGTAATATAACCGCTCCCGACGAATTTATTCAAACCCGGCAGGTCAAAGAATGGAAAAAACATATTCCGGAACTGAATAAAAAACCCTGCATATTTATTTTACAGGCATGATGAACGGAAGAAAACCGTTATTAATCCAAATAAATGACCTCTAGCGGGACTTTGAGACTTTGCGAAAATTTGGAGATATATTTTTCGAAAGCGGCAATGTCGGTAAAAACGCCCGCCTTACTCCATCCGTAACCGGCATAATACGTTACCGTACCATTGCAGTCGCAGACAGCCATAACATGCGAGTATGAAGTGTTTCCGACTTTATACGTGTTCACGGTTGTGGTTTTGTATCCGTTGGGAAACAGCAAGGCAAGGAACACGTTTTCGACTTTGTCGCTGTACGGTTCGGCATATATCACGTAGTTGTCCTTTGCTACGACGGAATCGCTACCCTCGCGTTTCACTAATCCGGCGGCAACGGTGATTGTTCCGGAAACATCTTCGTACGACTGGGTTATTTTAGTCAGTTGCGAACCGGCGTCTATGGAAATCGTACGCGTTTCGGCGTATTTTTTTCCGTTCACGTCGAGGTCGTTGTATACAAGTTTGAAAGTGGAACGAATGGGTCCGTTATCCAACACTTCCTGGGAGACGAAATTTTCGTTCAACCATAACGAGTCGTTCATAAAGGGAGCCATTCCTCCGGCTCCCAATGAACGTCCTACTTTATAATCGTCGAGACCTTCGCCATGGTCTTCGTGATACGAAGCTTTTCCCGACAAATCGTTTTCGTACCATTTGTTGATAATCAATGTGCTGGTTCTTTTATACCAGCAATCTATACCGTTACTTGGACCATCTACGGGTTTCAGCGCGGGACCGTATATACGGAACGCTACTTTATCGTTTTCCCATGCAAAATCATCTTTTCGTTCTTCGATAAACCGTGCGTATGTTTTCGACTTGAACCGAATGTTCGTTTTACGTTTTAATCTGATAAAACGAGAGTCTTCGGCTTGGATATCAATTTGAAAAAGGAGTTTGCCGTCGTATGTTATCTGATATGGTATCAGCACGTACTGTTCATTTATAACCTCAAGCTTGTGGAAATCGAATTTTCCGAGTTTCAATTTCACGTCGTGTAACGGGATTTCTATCGTTTGGGCTGTTCTGTCGAAACCGGAAGGATTATTCACGCGTATTACAAACTGTTTTGAGTTGCACGATGTAAAGAGGAGCGCCGTAACGACTGCAAAAAAAACAGTCGCTTTGTGCTCTATACGAAAAAATGAAAAGCTGCACATATTACTGTCCTTTTTAATGGTTTACGATAAAGCCGCCACAGCCGAACCAATCAGATTTGCATTCGCCATGACCGGAATATGAACTTGAATGTCGAGACCAAACTCAGCCAGTAAACGGTGGAGTTCGTCCAGAACGATTTCTTTGTAATTCTTGCCATGAGAGTCGTGACTCCAAAACAGGCTTCCTTCTGCCGTCAGGCAAACATTTTTGATTGAGCTGTCGTGAGAATGGAGGACGAGAATCAAGCCAGCAAGCGAAGCGGCAACAAGTTTTGCCGACCGCTGATATATCCACCGCGATACACGTACGTATCTTTTCTTGTGAATATCGGGGAAATTCATTATGCCGGTCAATTTCTGGGCGTCGAATTTGTCTTCGAATTTGTCGCATGGGAAAACCGATTTCAGGATTTCGCCGAGATACATTCCGGAGACGCTTTTTTCGAAGCGTTGTCTGCCTTTGCTGTCGGAGCAGGCGTCTACTTTGTCGTCGATGACCGTCAGATACGGGGGATAGAAGTTCCCGGATTCGAGATTGATGGGAATCAGCCCTTTTTGCGTATAACCGGCGTCAAGTTTCTTGATTTTATCCGCTTGGATAAAGGTCGCCATATTGGTTCCGGTGCCGACAATCAAGCCGATATGAGCTTGAGCGTTCTTATCGGTCAATCCGGAGAAAAGGCTTGCGATAGTGTCGTTTATCACATTAATACTCGTAAAGTTCGCTTGTTCGAGATTTTTGTTGAGGTATTCCATCAAGGGTTTACCAACAAAGTCGTCGAGCATTTCTACGATATTTACGCCCTTTGTCCAGCGGAGCAATTTGGCGTCGCCGTCTAAGGCGGGTTCAGCCGGATACGAGAAGCAGTAACCGATAGAGTTCACCCCTTCAAGATTGAGTTCACTGATGAGGTCGGCGATTTCTTCGAAGAGATTTTCGCGTGTAAAACCTTCTTTTTTCATCAGCGAAAGGTCTTTCTTAAAACCGTTTTCGGGATGTATGACGGGATTGCCATCAATGAAGTCCACTATTGCCGCCCTGTAATTAGTCCCGCCAAGGTCAAGCACAAGGGCTTTGCCCTGCTCAATGCTTTTATTGGGATTAATATAAGTAGGAAGGCACTGTACTTCCATGTTGTCTTTTTCAAGACCTTCGTTCACTTTCGCTTTTAATGATAAAGCGATTTCTTTGAGCTCTTTTGTCTCTAAATCAAATATATTTTTCTTCATAGAGATGTTTTTTTTATTATTAAAAATATTGTTCTCTGACCGCAAAAGTACACTTTTTTTTAATTCTCGCGCATTTTTATGAAAAAAAATTTTGCGTTCGTAACGGATGTAGCTAAAAACGGGCAGTTTAACGAATGTTATCTGCCCGTTGACAAAATGATTAAAATGAAAAAAAACTTTATAGGCGGATAAGTTTTATCCATGAATCTACCCTTTCCGGGGTCTTGTCTTCTTCGTTGTCGTTGTCGATTGCTAATCCTGCGAATTTGCCGTCGACGATGGCGTCGGTATCTCCGAGTTCGTATCCGTCGGTCGAGACGCCGCCCACAATAGAGCAGCCTTTGCCTTTGATGACGTCGTAGATTTTACGCATCGCTCCGCAAAAAGAATCGGCGTAGGTATAAGAGTCGCCACAGCAAAATAATGCTACGGTTTTTCCGCTTAAATCCGCCGATTTGAGGGTGTCGAGATAATTTTCCCAACAATACTGCAGGTCGCCTAATCCTGTCGATGATGAACCGAATATCAAAAAATCGTACGCCGACAAGTTGCCCCCGCCGGATTCAATGTCGTGTACGTCTTCCGGCAATACGCCTAATTTTTCGGCTATCATTCCGGCTACTTTTTCTGTCGTTCCTGTGGAAGAACCATAAAATATTCCTGTCTTTCCCATAATTTTTTT
>JAIRLF010000233.1 GCA_031259655.1 Prevotellaceae bacterium | reverse complement strand
ATTAATAAAATCATCATACAACGACACTCTTTGCATCCTGTGCGCATTAAACCGCATAAAGATTCAAAGAGTTTTGCTATGCAATTGTTCTCGGCGATTAATTAGCCAATTCTTTTTCTATCTGTTCGAGAGTTTTGTTTTTTGTTTCGGGCAGAATGAAATAGAGGATAACGAATCCGAGCAGACAGATTCCTCCGTAGAGCCAGAAATTGTTTGCCCAACCGATACTTTCCTTTATTGACGGGAAAGTGTATGTCAGTGAGAAGTTACCTATCCACAACACTAATGCCGACAACGACATTGCTGCGCCGCGTACGCGATTCGGGAAAATCTCCGACAGTATCACCCACACAATCGGCGCCAAAGTCAACTGATATGCCATTACGTTCAACAGGACAAATATCACCACCGGCAGTCCGCTAATTTCCTGATGAAACAGAAATCCGATAATGCCATAAATGACAGTCATCGAAGCCGTGCCGAACAGCATCAGCCGTTTGCGTCCGACCCTGTCTATCATCAGAATAGTGGCAACGACGGACAGCATCGCTATACCGCCGATGATGACAATCTGCATCATCATATCGCTGACGCCGTAACCTGCTTTCGTGAAAATATCCGCTGCATAGTAGAACGTTACATTCATCCCGCACCACTGCTGAAGCATGGCGACAAAGAATCCCAAGCCCAGTATCTTGAGCATTTTGGGTTGTAACAACGCCCTGAAATCCATTCCGGGGTCTTCTTTGGCGACCGTTTTTTCGATTTCCTTCAATTCGGCGGCGGCGTATTCTTCGCCTCCGATTTTGGTTAATGTCTCCTTTGCTTTCAGGCTTTGTTTGTTTTTCACCAGCCAGCGCACGCTTTCGGGAACGGCAACCATCATTATCAAAAAGATAACGGAAGGAATAGCCACAGCCCCGAACATCCATCGCCAACCAATCTGTACGTTCCATGTGTTGAAATACTCTGCCGTTTCGGGAGCGACGCCGGTATCGTTTGCCGATGCAATCGCCCAGTTTACGGTCTGGCAAATCAACATACCGACATTTATCAACAACTGGTTGATGGATACAAATTTTCCCCTGATATGCGGAGGAACCATTTCGGAGATATACACCGGCGAGAGGTTCAATGTCGCGCCTATCGACAGTCCGCCAACAATCCGCCAGACGTTATACCAGAAAAACGTGTTGCAAAAAGCCAGTCCGACTGCCGATATGATGAATATCAGTCCGGCGGCAGCCAGCAGCCATTTTCGTCCCCAGCGTTCGGTAGTCAGAAAACAGACGAAAGCGCCAATCATACAGCCAATCATCGCCGAGCTTGTACCCCAGCCCTGTTGAACGGGGTCTTTTGCTATCCCGAAAAACGGTTCATAAAACGGTTTTGCGCCTCCCACGACGACCCAGTCGTATCCAAACAGAAAGCCTCCCATAGCCGCCGCTATCGTCAACAGCCATATATAACCGTAATTGTAAGAATGTTTACTTGTGTTTTGTAAATTACTCATGGTCTTATTAAAAATTAAAAATTCCGATTAATTCTAAAATCCTGTAAATCCTGTAAATTCTGTAAATTCTGATCTAAATTGAACAGTGTATTCCTTTTACCGCCGATATTTCGCAGGCGTCGATGATTCGTTGGCAAACAATTGAGTCTTCGAGCGTCGAAAGTGGCGCTTCGCCTTTCTGCAACACATTTTCGACGAAATGTGTAGCGGTGTTTTTGATAGATTCCGGATAGCAGTAATATGTCTGCGAATGAGGTCCGTTCGGTTCGTTGACAACCCAGTCGCGATAACTGTATTTCGCGCTTCCTTTGGTTCCCATCACTTTCATCAGGCAAGTCCATGGCTCGCCGGCATGGTCGTCGCCGGTGAAACTTGCGCAAAGATGACTGATAGCGTTGTTTTCCATCTTCATAATCGCCATAGCAAGATTTTCCTGCGGGGCAATTGTGCCGTTGATAGTGCTTTTCATGCACGACACCGATTGCGGTTTGCCCACAAGATAAAGCATGGTATAAACGTGATGAGTGAGTATCTGATGTATCACTCCCGGATACCGCACGCGGTTGTCTTCGGCATGGAAAATATTGTACAGCATGTAAAACTGTGTGATGTCGCCCAAAGCGCCTTCGCGTATCATGTAGTGCAGACGTTTGACGCCGGGTTCGTAGATGTAGTTATGCACCGGCATACATTTTATTTTCGCGTCGTCCACGACTTTCTTCAATTTCTCCAGTTCCTCCAGCGTGTCGGCGACAGGTTTTTCAATCAGGATATGTTTCCCTGCCTGTGCCGCTTTGACGGTGTACAGAAAATGTGTTTCCACATTGGTAAGGATGAAGACCGCGTCGATTTCGGGGTCGTTAAGCAAGTCGTCTTCCGTTCGATAGGTGATACACCCGTATCGAGCGGCTTTTTCTTCGCCTTTGGAAGCAGTTCTGTTCCACAGGCCTTTCAGTTCTACTCCGGGTAGTTTCCGGATGGCTTCCGCATGGATGTTGGCAATGTCGCCCGCTCCGAGAAAACCGATTTTCAATGTTTTTTGCATGGCGTTTATTAATTCTTTTTAAATTTTAACTCTTCCAATTTGCAACCGACATTCTTACCCAAAAAGGCTATTCCCAAAAGAATGACTTTCCCCGTGTACTTATTATAATATCGCCGGTCGTAGATTTGCTTCATCGCTTCTTTTAGTTGCGACTTTATTTTTGTCTTGGCGTGATATTTGATTTCGGCGACAACAGTTACTCCCTGTTGTTTCCAAACAATGTCGGCGCGTCCAAGATTGTTCGACGTTTCAGCCTGTATTTCAAATCCGATAATCTTCATCCACATCAACATTATCGAATGATAGTAGTGTTCGTTGGCAATATGAAGTTCGGGAGGAATGGAGGCGACCATCGATTCGAGAGTGCGTGAAAAACCGGATTCGTCACAGGCGAG
>JAIRLF010000177.1 GCA_031259655.1 Prevotellaceae bacterium | reverse complement strand
CAACCGTCCAGGGCTAATCAATATGCCGCTCAAATTTACGACACTCTCAATTTTAAACAATCTAATCCCAATATGAAAAAAAAATCCGTAGTCCCCCATAAGTGAACAGCCTTGAATGTATTTCCGTGATTATAGGATACTTACATTGACAGCCTTGCCAAGTTGGGGTAAGTTATATAAGAGTAGACGCAATGAGACGCAATATATTGCGTCTCTACAAATCGACGACACCCTCAACGACCACAGCATTGTCCGATGTAGAGACGCAATATATTGCGTGTCCTCGACGACGCCATAATCTACGTGGAGACGCAAAATATTGCGTCTCTACAAATCGACGTCCTCGACGACACAGCGTTGTCCCTTCTAAAATTCCGTCAATTCTGTTCCCTTAAACAAATTTGCTTTTACGCCTTTCACTCCGGGTTTCACGACAAACAGTCCTCCGCTTAAGGGATATTCTTGCAAATCGTTTTTGTTCAGACCTTCTCTTGCCGTTGTTATGTACAGAGTGTCCAGATTTTCCCCGCCGAAAGCGCAGGAAGTAACGTGTCGCGCCGGGATTTCGACCTTGCACAGGAGTTCGCCTGTTTTGGGATTCCAGCGCGCTACGCAAGAACCGCCCCAGTGAGCGACCCAAATCATCCCTTCCGAGTCGATTGTCGAACCGTCGGGACCGCCCATTCCCTTTGGGATAACGACGGCGTCGCGCGGATTCGATATATCGCCTGTAAGGTTGTCGTAGTCGTAGGCGACGACTTTACCTGTGTTAGAATCAATGTAGTACATTGTCGTTTTATCCAACGACCATACTATACCGTTCGAAGTTCCTACTTCGCGTTTCATGACGCGGATAGACCTGTCGGCATCCATTCGGTAGAGAGCGGCGGAATTTCGGGCGCCAATCGTGCCGACCCAGAAACGTCCTGCCGGGTCGCATTTGCCGTCGTTGAAACGGTTGTTGGTTGTTGCTTTTTCGGGATTTGGCTGCAACTGTTCGAGTTTTTTATCAACGAAACTATAGCGATAAATTCCGTCATGGAGAGCGACAATAGCGTTGCCTTCGTCTGTCGGGACTACCGTACCGACTTTTTGACCGAGTTCTATGGTTTCGTTTTTGCCTGTCGACGGGTCGTACAAGTGCAAGAATCCCTGATTGATGTCGACCCAGTAAAGTTTCTTTTCGTCCGGATGCCAGATTGCGCCTTCGCCCAAATCGGATTTCGTATCAAGCAATAATTCGGCTTTTAAAATCGTCTGTGCAGACGCCGAACCGCAAAACAAAATAAATGTGTAAATCAGGACACAAGAATATTTAATCATTTTGGTTATTATTAACGAGTTGAACATATATCTCTCTACAAACCCAGGCGTCGGTAGCTGCATATCGCTGTTGCAGACCTGTGAGTTGTTCGTTTTCCCAGTTTGTAAGGCGTTGCGATTTGGATATCTTGGCATTAAGCACTATCGCCGCGATCTTTTGCACGCTTTTATCCTCTATTCCGTATTTTGGAACGATGTGCTGCAAATCGATAAATCCGCCCGGTTTGATTTTCCGGATACGTTGAAGCCCCTTAATATCATCGTGAACAGCCGCCCCGATTTTCTTGATAGATTCACGCTCTAACAGTCCCGCCAAACAATCGGGAATGCCAATCGCATGAAGACGAAACAAATAAGCGGAAGAATCGGACGAGAGTTGCAACAAAGCGATTTTGTGTTTTTGCCCCTTGTGAAACGCCGGTTTTGTTTCGGTGTCGAAACCAAGCAGTTCGAATCTCGAAAGATATTTAACCGCTTTTTCGGCTTTAGCCATGCTGTTTACAACCTCTATTTTGCCCGAAAAAACAATGTTCGATAAAGAATGTAAGTCCTCTTTTTCGATATGTGCTGCAAATTCCTGCATTCTATTTTGTTTTTAACAGTTTAACCATAAAAGAGAACTTACGCATCCTTTTGTATTTGTGATTCTCAGAAATTGATTCTCAGTCCTGTAATCCATGTCCGTCCAAAACCGTAATAAACTCGCGCCGTGTTCATATCGTGATTGTTGCCGTCGGTAGCGTCGGAAATATATTCTTTATCGAACAGATTGTCAATATTTCCGTAAAGCGTAGCGTCCAGATTCCCGATATTGAAATTCCAGCGGATATTCAAATCAACCATAGTAGCGTCCGGCAAACGCCACGAATCGTCTTTATAATCAGCATTTGTGCGATTTATCGGGTCAAATTCGGCAAAATGTTTCCCGAAATAATTGATGTTCGCTCCAATCCTGATTGATTTAAACACGTCGTAATCTATTCCCAGAAAAGCAGTATGCTGGGCGGAATTGCCGACGTGAACATCTTTAATATAAGCATTATATTTGTATAGAAGAGTTTGCCCTTCGTCAAAGACCTTGAAATTAACATCATCCTGCCATACCCAATCGCCTAAGGAACACATTCCGGTGATAAACAGTTTCGAAACAGGATTGAACTGTATTTCGAGTTCGACGCCTTTGTGTAAAGCATTGATTCCGGGAATATTTGCAACCATATTATCGGAATATGTCCTGATAAGAGTTTTATCTTTCCAGTTTGTGATGTACGCGTTCAGTTTTGCTTTAAAGATGGATGAAGTAAAGCCATATCCGATTTCGCCGGATACAATTTTCTCCATTTTGACGTCCGGGTTTATGTCGTTTTTATAATTAAGAAAAGCGTTATCGAAATACGGCGTACGGGTGAAATATCCGGCATTTACAAACAGATTGTGATTTTTGTTCAGATTGTAATTGAAGCCGCCTTTCATGCTGAACGGTACGAAATTCACCTTGTCGGACAATTGATTTTCTTTAGTATAATTGAAATAATCACGCCGCTTGTAGCTGTTTGAAGCAAAAGATGCCGACACAAAAGCCGAATAGTTGTTTTTTACGTATTCAACTTGACCGAAAAGACCTAACCACGAAACTATTCCATCGTTGTGATACGAAAATTTGTCGCCGGCTCTAAGTTGAGTTGTCGCCGGCCGGTTTACGTTATATGCATTATCAAGAAAATATCGACCGCCAAGCAAATCAACGATTTCCATACCGTGTTTGCCGATATAATATTTGGCGTCCACGCCGGCAGTTATTTTCAGACTGTTGAACGATTTATTGTATGTGCTTAGCAATCCATACCATTCGTGATTATTAAATGCATTGCTGATAATCATTTGCGAACCCTCGTCCGAAACTGAATTTACATCGATTGCGGGGTCGAAATTCAATATTCCTCCATGTGTCAGGAAATTGAGGTCGTTTGGCGTACCGTTATACCATGTCAGACTGTATCGATAATTGCCTGTTCCACTGATTCGTCTGCCGCCGCCTGTCCCGACCGAAACGTATGCAACAGTCGAAAGCGTCGAAGTTTCATCAATATCCCAATAATGGTTCAGCGATATTTGCGGTTTGTGAAATTCGTTATATCCGTAACCGCCGCCATATATTTTGCCGTTGCGGTATCCGTAATCGGAATTGAATTTTGTGCCGTTCACCCAAAACGGAACGTCGGGGTTTTCGTTTTTATATGTCGAAATTTTATGCTGCGTTCCTCTTTGATTGTGCCATTGCGGAGCGCCGAAAGCCTGTAAGGAAATTCGATGTTTGGGAGATATGACTTTCGAAACGTTTGCAAAATAGGAATATGCCTTGAAATTTGTTCCGTCGATATATCCGTCGCCAAACGTGGTTCCTCCGGAAACAGTTACAGCCCAACCGTTTTCCATCAATCCTGTTGAGAGGTTGAACGTATATTTATTGTAACCGTCGTTTCCGAATCCGGAATAAACGGAGCCGCCTTTGTCGGCATCGGTATTCTTAGTGATAATATTTATCGTCCCGCCGACGGAAGAAATAGCCAGTTTCGATGCGCCCATGCCTCTTTGTACTTGCATGATACGTGTTACATCGGCTAATCCTGCCCAGTTCGACCAGTAAACTTTGCCGTTTTCCATGTCGTTGACAGGAACTCCATTGACCAAAATACCAATGTTGTTTGAATCGAACCCTCTAAGATTGATGCGCGAATCGCCGTATCCGCCGCCGCTCTTGCTCACATACACCGAAGGCGTTGAACGCAGTATCTCCGGAAATTCTTTCGAACCCAATTTTTCCACTATCGTCTCAGCTTTGATTGTAGACAAGGCGACAGGGCTTTCTCTGTCTTTTGCAAAAGACGAAACAACCATAACGCCATCGAGTTCCAACGCATCGGTTTCCAACTCTATTGTCCCTAAATCGGATACGTTTGCTACCTCTATTTCTTTCGGAATATAACCGACGAGAGTTATCAGGATTGTCTGTGTTCCCTGAGCCAGATTCAACCGGAAAAAGCCGTTTATCTGACTGACTGCGACGGCGTCGGTCTCCCTGGCTATGACGACGGCGCCCACTACGGGTTCTTTCGATAACTTATCGACGAGCGTCCCGTGAATCGTTATCTGTCCATTAGTAACTATTGCACTGCAGCAACATAAAACTGCAAAAAAAACTTTTAGTAAAGATAGTCTCATTATATTGTAACATTTAATTTTAAAGGCGCAAAGGTACTTATTTTTCTTAAATCCCAAAACAAGACAATGATTAATTACGAATAACTGTTAGTTAAAAGATATATTATGAACGAGATATGAAATATGAAGCACAAGCGGCTTTTTACTCTTGGGTTCGATATGTCTCTACAAATCGACGCCCTTTTTATTTGGGCTTCGCCCAATACAATATCAGACATCTTTGATTTCGAAAATATTGTTTACCTTTGCGCAAAATTATTTGTTTTATATGGCTAAGATTCATTTTTTTCTGCGAAATATTTTAATTGTTAACAAGATAAAAAACGTTCCTTACATCAGTTTGTCCGAACTGATAGACTATGTCGAAGCGGCAATGCAACTGCGTGGAATAGACAACGTAGGCATTTCCCGAAGAACAATTTTGCGTGATATACAAAATATCCAGACCGATTTTAGTATCGACGTGAAATACAGTCATGCACAAAACGGATATTTTATCGAATCGTCGGATTTGCGTTCGGATGTAGAACAGTTTCTGGATTCGTTCGACGTATATACGGCGCTTAATATGGATGAAAATATTCCCGACTTTATCTTTGCAGAAAAACATCGCTCGAGGGGGACGCAATATCTGTTTGCTTTGATTCGCGCTATTAAAAACACTTTGCGAATCAGGTTTGATTACGAAAAGTTTCAGGGCGAAACATTCATCGAACGATATCCGAAACCTCAAATGTTGAAAGAATATCACGAAAAAATGCAGCGCGAAACATCTCCCGAACGATATCTCGAACCTTACGCTTTAAAAGAATATCACGGACGATGGTATCTCATGGGATTATCTGTCGAACACCAATATATGAGGTCTTATGGTTTAGACCGCATTTGTAATCTTGTCGTTACGGATGACGAGTTTAAGAAAGACACTTCTATAGATATACCGGAAATGTTTCAGCACAGTTTCGGCATATATGCTTCGGACATGTATCCGGTGGAAGACGTTATCCTCTCGTTTGATGCGGTAGAGGGACATTACCTTAAATCTCTGCCACTGCACCATTCGCAGGAAATCATCAAAGATTCGGAAAAGGAATTTGTAATCAAATTGCAAATAAAAATAACGCCCGATTTTGTCATGGAAATCGTTTCGCGTAGTTGGTCGCTGAAAGTCATAGAACCTTTGACTCTTCGAGAACAGGTTCACAAAATCTATCAAAACGCCCTGAAACGAAACGAATAAAATGACGCTATATGTCGCGCCATGACTTTCGCGTTTCTTCATTTAACGGAAATGTCGCCGGAATATGACATAATTCCCATAATTCGCATATTGAAGTAGCCTTGCGGCATTCTGTTATAAAAAAAGTAAGGCAACAAACGAAAAAAAAGCATACGGCGTGCTACTGATTACACTAATTCCCTGTTAAAAGAATATCAGGATTCGCACCTGAATCTCCGGCTCCTTGATGCAGCTATTTTTCTACGGCGCTTACTTAAAAAACAATGAGAGCAACTTGTGTAAAGAGATTTTTTAGCCATATTTTTTCGAAGTAACCCTTTACTACGGCATCTCATTAATCTGATTTTTGATTTTTGATTTACAATTTTAAATTGCCTTCGGACACAAGTTTAGTTTCAGGCGTAATCAACAATCAACAATTATTTTGATAGAAATAACTCTTTTCAACGACACTTGCTACTGTTTGTTAAAAAAAAGCGAGGTAACATTCGAAAAGAGACGTTTATTTTGATAGAAGTAACTCTTTTCAACGACACTTGCTCTGTAATACTAATTTAAAGAACTTGTAACCGAATTTTGGTGCAAAAGTATTGCCCAATTGTGCCAATCTGCGGCACTCACAGTTGTTTGTTAAAAAAAGCGAGGTAATATTCGAAAAGAGACGGCGTTTATTTTTTATAGAAGTAACTCTTTTCAACGACACTTGCTCTATAGTACTAATTTAAAGAACCTGTAACCGAATTTTGGCGCAAAGGTATTGCCCGACTGTGCCAATCTGCGGCACTCACAACTGTTTGTTAAAAAAAAGCGAGGTAATATTCGAAAAGAGACGGCGTTTATTTAATCTGATTTTAGATTTACGATTTTAGATTGCCTTCGGACAAAAGTTTACTTTCAGGCGTAAGCAAAAATCAACAATCAACAATCAACAATTATTTTGATAGAAGTAACTCTTTTCAACGACACTTGCTCTGTGGTACTAAAATTTAAAGAACCTGTAACCGAATTTTGGCGCAAAGGTATTGCTCGATTGCGCCAATCTGCGGCGTTTGTATGAAAATTTCTTTCGTTTCTACAATTCTATTTGTTCAATCTCTTCCAAAACGCTCGTTTTGTTTTCGATAGCGGTTAGCATGTCGAATATTTTATCCGACCAGCCGGCTATCAGATATACATCTTTGTCGGCAATCTTGAACGGCGTTGTACCATAACCCGACAAATCAAACAAATACAGTTTAGCGTCGGGAGCGACGGTTTTGTATTTCCGCCACACATCCTGTATCAGGATATTGTTTCCGCTGCTGTCCCACAATTGACAATCGGTGAATATCATGATTTTATCCATCACTTTATCACAGTCAATCAAATACTGCAAAACCAGATAACCATTGGTGGAGTAACCCACTTCGCCCTCGCGCTTGTAAAAGGCATCTACATTGGATAAAACGCCATTGTTGGGCAAATTGACTATCTTCCACGTGTTGCCGAAAATTCCCGACACGACATTTTCACAGCGCGACTTCAACAGCATCCCAAGCATCAAGCCTATATCGTAATTCTGTATCTTGCTTTTCGGTGAAATTGCATGTTGCATCGACCCGGAGACGTCGCAGGCTACAAGTACCCTCCGTGCATGTTCCGTAATGGACTTGCGACCCTCTCATTTGTGGCAGGTTTAAGCAACGGGAAAGGCACACCGTTTTTTTGTGCCGAATGTTTAATTCTCATAATAATGAATAAAATAATACAAAAAACACTGATTTCCACCTCCAACGACGATGGAGAGTTGGATAAATGCTGGGATGTTTTAAACGACCGTACAAAATTTGTTGAATGGTTACATAGAAATTCCAAATCTTCTTCGGATTGGGCGCCTGTTCTTTCCTGTCTTTTACTTACAGAGATTCAAAGAAAAAAGCAAGAGAACCTTCCTTATGAAAAAGAAAAGGAAATACTGAATAATGTTCCATACTTCTTTACGAATATGGCATCCTGTAAGAAAATGTTGCGTGCATGGGAAGAAGAATTGAAAGAAGACAGAGATGAAATAGATAAAGTAATAAAGCAAATAGAATCTTAACAAAACGCTTTTCGTTACTTTACGGGACAGGCACACCGTTTGTTTGTGCCTGATATTTGGATTATTAGAGATGACAGAACGTTTTTACTCAATTAAGCACTTGACTACAGTCCAACTTCGGGAACTGTATTCCACATACAGAGTACAGGGTTGGATAGACAGTGATTATTACGAACTTATGCCCGCCGGCGTTAAACCGCCGGAATTGCCGGAATGGGAAATTGTGAGAAACATAAGCGCTGATAACGAACAAAACTATTTTGTTTTCATGGAAGGCTGTGAGAATGAGCAGGACGGAATAATGATTGGTTTCGGCTTGTCCTTTCATCGGGATTTTGCTGTCTATCTGCACCTGCCGCCCGGATTGTTGATTGAATTGGTCGAAAAATATGCCTTGTACTGTTCCCACGAAGGAAAAGAAGATGTTTTCATTTTCCATGAAAGGAAAAATATAAATAAAAGTTGGATGAGTTAAAACCGGCTTTTTGTTACTTTTTCATCCGCCTGATGCTCATGGATAAAGTAACGGGCGGAGTTTTCGCCCCCCTCCCGTTAACACTGTTTTTATGCCCGTCTAAAGTTACGAACATTTTTCTGTACAAGTTCTATAATCCTGTCGTGATATTCCGTATTACGATTACATACGCCTCTACTTTGCAGCACCTTGAACGTTGACAGGGACAACTCGACGGTTTCTATTCGTTGTCCGTCTATCGAAGCGGAAAGTATAAGACTGTCGGGCTTAAGATGATAATCACTAACAAATAGGCAATGGTGCATCGCATCTCCTTCGAGCATAATTTCTTCCACGCTCTCAAGTACCCTGACATTAATCAACCCGTCAGTAAACCGAATACCGAAAAATCGGGATTTCATTTCTTTATAAGTCTTTTCATATTCCACTGCTTTTTTTCGCGCCTTGTCCCGACGTTCCTGTTCCTGCCAATCCCGTTTCTTCTGCACATACCGGTCATGTTCCGCTTTCAAATCGGCAGGACACACGTATTTGGCATTATGTAAATCTTTCCCGAAAAACCGCAATAAATCAATGTAATCGCGCCAAATGGAAGCATCCTCAA
>JAIRLF010000158.1 GCA_031259655.1 Prevotellaceae bacterium | reverse complement strand
ATCCACAGCACAATTGACGTAGAAGCGATAATAATTCCCCAGTCAAGAAGTTTGAGCGCCACGACGTTAAACATTTCTCCGCCTATTGTTACGATAACCCATTGACCGGCAAGGATAACGACTGCAATGAGCAAGAATCCGCTACAGTTTTTCAACGATTTGAACGCCGATTTACCGGTCATGAACGCTTTAGCATTGAACATGTTCCAGAATTGCAACATCACAAAAATCGTGAAAAACAGCGATAGCTCATACGAAGACAGTCCGTCGCCGCTACCGAAATTAAAGAAATTACGCACAAAATCAAGGACATTGAAATCGGTCAACGACTTGATATCGGCATGTTTAAAATACTGAACCAGACCGAACAGCAGTATCACGAAAGCAATTCCGACGCCAAGAATACCTTTAGCCATTTGTCGGCTGATGATATGGTCGGTTGTTTTGCGGGGTTTATTTTTCATCACTTTCTCGTTTGGGGGCAGCGAAGCCAGCGCCAGAGCAGCGAAAGTATCCATAATCAGGTTCACCCACAACATTTGCGTAACCGTCAGCGGCGATTCGGTACCGAGAAATGCGCCGATTAACACGATAAGACAGGCGGCGACGTTGATAGTCATCTGGAACAGGACAAAACGCTGGATATTCTGATACAGCGACCGTCCCCACATCACAGCCCGCGAGATGCTGCTGAACGAGTTGTCGAGGATAGTGATATCGCTGGCTTCTTTCGCGACCGAAGTGCCGTCGCCCATCGACAGCCCCACCTGCGCCGCATTTAACGCCGGGGCGTCGTTTGTCCCGTCGCCTGTTACGGCAACTACCTGGTCTTTACCCTGCAACAGTTGCACTAAACGCTGTTTATCCATCGGGCGCGCGCGCGAAAGAATCTTCAAATCGACTACCCTTTCCTGCAATTCGGCATCGGACATAGCCGCAAATTCCGCGCCGGTCAGATGATGTACGTCAGGTTCATTTTCGTTCCACAGACCTATCTGTCTGCCGATTTCCTTAGCTGTCCCGGGCGTATCGCCGGTAACGATTGTAACGCTGATTCCGGCGTCGATACAGTTTTTCACGGCGTCGGGGACTTCTTTGCGGATAGGGTCGGAGATGGCGACTATTCCCAGATATGTCAGGTTCAGATTGTTCGACAAAACGCCTTCCTTAATGCAACTATCGTCGCTGTCAATGTATTGATAAGCAAAGCCCAGAGTTCGCATCGCCTGATTCTGGTACTGCAAGAGTTGAGCGCCGATTTCTTCTTTTGCGACCGGCACGTTTTTACACAAAGCAAGAACAATTTCCGGAGCGCCTTTGACAAACAGGATTTTTTTGCCGAGTAACGAAGATTTTACGACGGTAGCCATATACTTGCGTTCCGTCGAAAAAGTCAGTTGTTCAACGATTTCGGCGTCTTCGCGTAAAGGCAAATAGTTGACTTTTTGGTCGTGCAACCAGAGCAACAAAGCGCCTTCGGTGGGATTTCCCAAGACTTTCACCTTTGCCGTATCCGAAAAATCCAGATACGCAGTAGAATTGACGGCTATGCTTTCGGCGATTAATTTGCCGGTTTCGGTATCCGTATTGAAAACGTTATCACATCCGTAGAAATTTGTCTGATAGATTTTCATCTGGTTTTGGGTGAGCGTCCCGGTTTTATCGGTACAGATGACGGTTGCTGCGCCCATCGTTTCGCAGGCGTGCATTTTGCGGACAAGGTTGTTTGTCGAAAGCATACGTTTCATACTCAATGCCAAACTGAGAGTAACGCTCATCGGCAAACCTTCGGGAACCGCTACCACAATCACCGTAACCGCTATCATGATTGTATTCAATAAGTAACCGCCAAAACTTATCCAGTCAAACTCTGCGTTCAATTCGTGGAAATAAACCAGCAATCGTCCGGCAATAATCAGTATTGCAATAGCGTAGCTTGTTTTTGTGATTAAATCCGCCAATCTGTTTAACTGTTTATTCAGCGGCGTTTCGACGCTGTTGTCGATTTGCGAACCTTCGTAAACTTTTCCGTATTCGGTGGCGTCGCCTACCGTCGAGACCTGCATGATGCCGTGTCCGTCGGCGACAGTCGTGCCTTTCAGGGCGTGATTGGACGGATAAGTGGCGTCCTTTTCGAAATCGGCAGGATTCGTTGTTTTTTTGATGACCGGCTCGCCCGTCAGTGTCGATTCGTTGATTTGCAGGGAAACGGCTTCAAGCAATTCGCCGTCGGCAGGCACTTCTTCGCCGGTTTCCAGAATCACAATGTCGCCGACAACGACTTCCTTTTTCGGAATCTGGCAAATATTCCCGTTGCGAATGACTTTTACTAATGTGTCGTCGTTCACTTTGTTCAATATTTCGAACTTTTTGTTAGCGCTCAATTCAAAGAAAAAACCCACCACAGTCGCCAAAAGTACAGCGATTAAGATACCTGCCGGTTCAAAAAAAGCGCTTATGCCGGCATGTTGTCCCGAAAAATATTCGTAGAACGACACGCCCACAGATAACGCAAGCGCAATCAATAGGATAACAATAATCGGGTCGGTGAATTTCTCGAAAAACTGCGCCCATAAAGATTCCTTTTCAGGAGGAGTTAAAATGTTTTCTCCATGTTTTTTACGGCTTTCCAACACTTCGGCGTCGGTCAGTCCTGTGTAATGATGATGTTGTTGCATATTCTAATTTTTACTTATTTGTTGTTTATTTGTTGTTCTTTTATTTTTAATACGCTTTTGCCAAAGCAACGGCATTAGGTTTATACCGTATAAACGCAATTGTTGTGTACATCCCCAAAAATCCTATTCCTAATAATAAAATTGCGTCACAAGCTGCCCCTGTCGTTATCAGCCAGTCCCCCAATCCAAGGTCATAGTTAGATAATGAGAAGTTTACAAAACCCAGTATTACCGTTAACGTTGCTCCGAGACCAAGCGATATTAGAAAAAACGTCAGCCAGCCGTGAATTTTTGCATTGCGCGAATCGCGTTTTGCGTCGTCGTCTTCTTCTTTTTTTTCTTCTTTTTTTTCTTCGAACTCGGTCATGATTCTAATTTTTTTCAAATAAACTCAAGCGAAAATCACGGTGTATCAATAATCTCGAAAACTTCTTTCTCCGTGAGACCCGTAAATTCAGCAATCTGCTTAAGACTCATTATTTTGTGATTATAAAGATAGTTCACAAACTTGTTTCGCTCTTCTATTCGACCTTCTACTCGACCTTCTATTCGACCTTCTACTCGACCTCGTTCTTCTGCACAATCCATAGCGCTACGTACATCGTCGTACTCCAATACGCTTTTTCTATATGTTTCCATATCTTCTTTTGTTAATTTATTTAATCTTGCTGTTTCGTATAATTCTTTCAATACTGCATCTTTAGCCGCTACTTCGGGACATGACGTCATTTCTTCCATGTGTATAATCGAATATAGCCATATTTCGATAACGTTATCCGATAATTCTTCAAGAGTCTTGGTGAATTTTGGTAATTCGATTATCACAGACTGATATTTTTCGGTAAATACTAATTTAGCTATCCGGCGTACCATTTCCACGTATTCGATTATTATATCTTTGGCTATATCTTCCTTAAACATAACGAAATCCAAAATGGTTATCATATACACGCCGTCTATTTTATAATTCCATTTTTTCTTTACTGTTTTGCCCTGTGCGTCAGTTATTGTTATTTTGCCTTTCGGAGCCTGACTGATTGTCGAATGGCTTGCATAAAACAGCATCCTGTCGATAAAATACGACTGTTCTACGATTTGCATTTCAATTATGAAATGCTGGCCGTTTGTCGTTTTAACATATACGTCATAAATTGCTTTGCGAGTTTTTTCCGAATGTCCCAACTGTTCCAAAGGAAGATATTCCACATCTTCAATCGGTTCGGGCAATATCAACAATGCATTCACGAACGCTATCAACAACACTTTATTCCCGAATACTGTCTTAAATCCATAATCGGTCTTTATGTTCATGAAAATCTGTGGAGTCGGAAATTCCTTCTCCTCTTTGTCTTCCTTTTTATTCCTGTTGTTCTTTTGTGCCATTCTTTTCGAAATTTTGTGTAAAGTTACATATTTTTCTGAAACAACACCGATTTGTGCAGAAAAATCATGAAAATCACGTTTCAGGGATTTTTGTCGTATGTCCCTTTTTCTTTATGTTTGCCGTGAGCATGAGTCAAAAACAGCGCCGCGGCAATCAACAGTATTCCTATGCCTAAAAACAAAAGGTCGCTGATAGTTCCATACTTAATCTCTAACGAATGTTCAAAAAATGAGACGATTAAAATCATCAAAATTACTTTTCCCAACGAAGATTTCAAATCGTCGATGCTGTTTATTATCAACCAGTTCGGACGCGAATCTTTCTGTTTACTTACCAGGTCGATTTTGTTAATGAACAGTTCGTATATCCCCATGCTGAAAATAAGTAACACTGTTGCAAACAGATAACCATCGACAGATGAAACGAATATTGCTACCAAATGTTCATAATCCGTCTTGTCTCCTTTTATTATATCTGCGAAATATATCAACCCGTCCGCTACTTGAATCGTGCTTATAACAAACAGTGCAATAGCTGCTAACATCGAACCTATCACCGCCAAAAAGGTAACAAATCTTGTACTGAACAGTATCGCTTCGAAAATCAAAACAGACTTGTTCTTAAAATGCAGAATTTCGGGGAAATTAAGCGATTTTCGTTTCAGATTCGTAAGCAAGGCTTTGTCGATTTTGCCTAACTTTCCGTCGTACTGAATTTTGGCGCGTAACCATTGCGCTTCGCTGTCATCGATTTCGCCCGGCGAATCTTCGTCGTCCAAAAGAAAACTCGTGATAGAATCGATGAAAAAAATCTCCCAGCTCGAATGATTGTTTTTGCCGAGAAACGTATCCTTCAATTCAAAAAGGATATTCGCTTTTTCTTTGTCCATCCCGCCGTTGGCAAATATAACTGCCCGTAACTGACGTACTGTCTGCTCGTCAATGATGCTATTAGCAAGAACAGATTCTTTTAATTCGTTTAAATTATTCATTTATTGTTTTATATAATTATTATACATTTTGTTAAGACAATCCATTTATTATTTTATTGTTTACGTTTTACGATATGTTTAAACTTTAAAACGGCAAAGTTCAGTTCTATGCTTGTTTCCGTATCGGTTGTTTTCAAATCGTCGTCCAAAATATCTGCA
>JAIRLF010000095.1 GCA_031259655.1 Prevotellaceae bacterium | reverse complement strand
AATCAACCCGTAAAAGTGGGCGACATTTCCAACCATTTTAAGGAGATACCCATAAACACGATAAAAAAAGACCTGCAATACATGCGCGACGAACAGGTTTTGGCAATGATTGGAAAAGGAAAGGGCAGCGTGTATGTAATAGCTGAGAATCGCAAAATATGAAAACAAAATTCCATAAAAACGGGATTGTAGAAATAATCGACAACGGCATCCTTATAAAGAAACCGGATGACGTACAGTTTTAGGACGACACTATTTATATCTTTTTTTCATAGCGCCTCAAAAAAGCTTTAGCCGAAATTTCTACAATTATTTTTCTGTTTGCTAACCGAGTTAATTTTCAGCTTTCAACCTTTCACAAAGTTCTTTAATATTATCGAAAGAAATTCGTCGATTGAGCATAGTCCGTTTGATTTCGAGAGAATTTTCGCGGATAAGCAAAGGAAAACAGAGGGCGCTTGTCTGCGGTTCTAATGAAGTGAACCGCAAATCGGTCATGAATATTTGCCCGTCTTTTTGTTCGAGAGCGTAGCAGTTTTTTGTGAATTGTTTCAGTTTCCGGAAATTATCATACGCGTTCAGTTCGTTTTCCAATTGCATATTTTTCGGTATATATCGAAAGGGAGTATAATTTTTCCAGAAACCATAATAAGTTCCAACATAGTGTCCATCATCCGTTTCCGCAACGATTTTCCATGCGAGGTTCGATATCGGCAATGGCGATGATATTATGCGTGCTGTGCGAATATTTTGTTTTGCACATTGCATTTCCGCTGTGTTTTCCATAGAGATTTTGATAAAAACGGAGACCGCTATGTATATCGCCGAGAACGTCACAACCGCCGATGCAAGCAAAACTTTTTTCACATAGTTTTTGAGATAGAAAACGCAAAACACCGACATCGTCAAGATGGGTATCAAATAGAACAAATCAATAACGTTCACTGCGTCATACGAAATCCGTGCATGCGAAAAAGGTTCGAAGATACCCGTTCCGTATGTGTTGAACAAATCTAACACGATATGCGAAAGCCATGCCGTTACCGATATTTTCAGCCATTTGAAATAACTTCGCTTGTCGCCTTTACCGATTTTGTTGAGCAACAGCGCGAGCAGAGGCGAACACAATGCCCACAACAGAAGCGAATGAGATATTCCCCGATGAAACAGCATCGAATTTTCCTGAGAGATAAATGGTTGAACGATTGCATCTAAATCGGGAATACTGCCGGCTATTGCACCCCACACAAGAGGTCGTCGAGATTTGTCGTTTTTTTCGGAAAACATTTGTCCGATAGCGGCTCCGGTCAGGATATGTGTTAATGAATCCATAATAATATCTAATTTAAATTTTCTCTAAATATTCATTTGGGATATAAGTTGTTGCCAACGAAAATAATCCTTCTAAGCGCACAACTACTCTTTTATGTCCTCTGGTTCGAACAAGTTCGCCTTCGATGCCGGCGAAATCGCCTTTAATGACACGCACACGGTCGCCACGTTTCAGGTTGGTATTAGAGATTTTTATCACAGACGATTCAGTGAAATCGAGTAAGAACATAAAATCCTGCATTTGTTTTTCGGGTATGACCTGAAATTTTTTTGTGTCGTTATTATATATGTATGAAACGCTAAGCCCCAACTTGTCGGGTATCGAAAGCGCTGTCATATAATCGGTTTTGACAAAAATAACACAGGATATCACCGGTTTTTCCTTTTGTACCCGTTTACCTTTCTGTTCTCTGAATATTGTCCGAAATGGAATAAAATGCCCTATTTCCTTTTCTTCCAAAAAGTTTTTTATCTTTTTTTCTGTCCGGTACTTTACTCGAGCCGCATACCAATGGACTATTCTTTGCTCCATATATTTTAAAAATACTATAATACAAAATATTGAACCTCACAAAATTCTGCCGTCTCAACGATGGCAAATTGCAGCACAAAAATACATAAAAGATTTTGCTTACGCATAGTAAATCCTGTAATCATGGAGTTCTCAATTCTCTTGCGTGTATCATAGCGGCTTCGGTGATTTTGCTGCCGCTGAGCATTTTTGCTATTTCTATGATACGTTCGTCATCGTTTAATTTACGGACTTTGGTATGAGTTGTTGTTGGAGTATCTTCTTTGTAGACAAGATAATGAGTATCGCCTTTTGCGGCAATTTGCGGCAAGTGTGTGATATTGATTACCTGTGCTTTTTTCGACAGTTCTTTAATGATATTTCCCATTTTATCAGCCACTTCGCCCGATACGCCGGTATCTATTTCGTCGAAAATAATTGTCGGCAAATTACTTCCTTTCACCAATAACGATTTAAGCGTCAACATCAGGCGCGACATTTCCCCGCCCGAAGCGACTTTCGAAATCTCTCTTGGCGGCATATCCTTGTTTGCCGAAAACAGAAATGCGATATTGTCCGCTCCATCGGACGAAAAATGCCCGGAATGACTCAGTTCCACTTTAAACACGATATTAGGTATTCCCAACGATTTGAGCATAGACGAAACATGTTTTTCTATCGAAGGAAGGGTCTTTTGTCGCAACTCCGAAATTTGTTGCGCGAGTTCCTTTATCTTGCCATGATTGTAGTCTACAGCCTTTTGAATTTTGGATATCGTTTCGTCGAAATCTTCTATCTCGTTTAGCGAAGCGCCGTAATTATTTTGTTTCTCAAGCAATTCCCGAACAGTCGCGACCCTGTGTTTTTGTTGCAAATCGTATATGGTATTCAGGCGGTTTTCGACAATCGACAGACGTTCGGGGTTGATTTCCATGACGTCATTGATGCGGTTTGTTTCTTCGCCAATATCTTTTACCTCTACCAAAATGTTTTTTACTCTGCCGGACAGTTCGTTCGATGCCGGATGTACTTTTGCCAAACGGTTAAGAACATTTTCCACTTCCTTGAGCATGCTGACTACGGATATTTCTTCGTTCGACAGCAATGCCGTCAAACGTTCGTATCCCGACTTTATCTCTTCAATATTGGAAAGTTCCTGTATTTCGATTTCCAAATCGTTTTGTTCGTCCGCTTTGAGATTAGCTTGTTGCAACTGTTCGAATTGAAATTTGATATAGTCATAATCGGTTTTTGCCTTTGCGCTACGGGCGAGCAAATCCTCCAATTTTTGTTTTTCCGATTTGTATGCGTTGAAATATTTGAAATATTCGTCTTTAAGATTTCCGAACTCGGTTACTGCGTCGACCACCGAGAGTTGAAATTTACTGCTCGACAATAACAAGTTCTCGTGTTGCGAGTGTATATCAAGCAACCGATTGGATACATCTCTGATTATATTTGCATTAACAGGCGTATCGTTTATAAACGCCCGTGATTTGCCTGCGGGGTTAATTGTCCTGCGAATAATCAAATCGGGTTCATAATCAATATCATTTTCTTCCAAAAAAGATTCGAGACCATACCCTTCGATATGGAAAACGCTTTCGACAATACAGTTTCGGCTGGTGTCTTTCAGCGCTTTCGAATCGGCGCGACCTCCCAAAACAAGCGACAATGCGCCCAACAATATCGATTTCCCTGCTCCCGTTTCCCCTGTTATGATACTCATTCCTTCTGAGAAACTGATATTTAGCTTGTCCATCAGCGCATAATTTTCGACGTTCAATTCCTTTAACATTACCTGTATAGATTTTCGTGCAAATTTACATCATTTTTCGGAATATTACCGGTTCGACGTTCTTGTTCCGAATATTGCCGAGCCAACTCTCACTATTGTAGCGCCTTCCTCTATTGCCGTTTCGAGGTCGGCGCTCATGCCCATCGACAATTCCTTGCTTTCGGGCGATACGATTCCTTCGGATATCGCCATGTCTCTCAATTCTCTCAATAGAGTGTAAGAGCGGCGGACAGCTTCCGTATCGGAGTCAAAAAGACCTATCGTCATGAATCCTTTAAGTTTCAATGTGTCGCACTTGTTCAGTTCTTTCAGAAATGCGGGAACTTCGTCGGGATTCAACCCGTACTTACTTGCTTCGAAAGAGGTATTGACCTGTACCATAATGTCCAACGACCGCCCTTCAGCCTGAAGACGCTGGTCGAGTTTGTGCATCAATTCCGCGCTGTCCAACGATTGAATACATTTGACGTCGTATTTAAGGATGTCCTTTATCTTGTTTGTTTGCAGATGTCCGATAAAATGACGTTCGTATTTTAAATCGGACAATTCGGGATTTTTCGCCGCAAATTCCTGAATCCTGTTTTCGCCAAGTAAAGTTTCGCCCGCTTCGATTGCAACGCGAATCCTGTCGGAGGCAACTGTCTTTGTTGCAAGCAGTAACCTGACAGAATCCGCCTCTCTTCCGGCTCTTTCGCAAGCCGACGCCATACGGTTACGGATATGCTTTATGTTGTTGATTATGTTGTTCATAATTAAAACGTAAACGTCCGAATCACCATTCCTCTGCCGATTTTAACTTTTTCAGAGAATCGTTAAATTCCGCTCTAAGTTTCTTCATAATTGTCTCTACAGGTTCGATTTCCCTGATTAACGACACGATTTGCCCTATTTCGAGTTCTCCGTTAGCCAAATCGCCTTCGAACATGCCGGCTTTGGTGCGTCCCCGTCCGAGAATTGCGAATAATTCGTCAGCGCTTGCGCCTCTGTCTTCCATCTCTTTGAGCATGTCGAAAAGTTCGTTCCTGATTAATCGCGTTGGCGAGAGTTTTTTTAACGACAAAAGCGTATCGCCTTCGTTGAGAGTTGTGCACAACTGTTTAAATTTTACGTTTGCAGAACTTTCTTCGGACAAGGCGAAACGAGTGCCCATTTGCACTCCTTCGGCGCCTAAACTCATGGCTGCCAATATGCCCCCGCCTGTGCATATACCGCCCGCCGCAATCACAGGCAGCGATACGGCATTGCATACCTGCGGAATAAGCGCCATCGTACTCGTTTCTTCGCGCCCGTTATGACCGCCGGCTTCGAAACCTTCGGCTACAACAGCATCAACTCCGGCATCTTCGGCTTTCTTGGCGAATTTCGAACTCGAAACGACATGAACAACTGTGACGCCATTGTCTTTTAACAATTTAGTCCATGTATTAGGATTTCCGGCAGAGCTGAATACTATTTGCACTTCTTCTTCGAGAATGAGTTTAATTATACTGCCTATCTCCTGATAAATAAGCGGAACGTTCACTCCGAAGGGCAATTTTGTCGCTGCTTTGCATTTCGTGATATGTTCTTGCAAGACTCCCGGGCTCATCGAACCGGCGCCCAAAAGCCCCAAACCTCCGTTATTGCTCACCGCTGCAGCCAATCTCCAACCGCTACACCACACCATTCCTCCCTGAACGACAGGGTATTTTATCTTTAATAAATCCGTTACTCTATTTAACATTTGTCTTAAAACTAATTAAATTATAATTCGGCAAAGTAATAACAAAATATTCACATACGCAAATGCAATATAATTTTGGTGTACGACAAAATTCCCTTTTTATCCAAAAATCTCCGTAGGAGATTCACAATCTCAGAACTCCTATACTATCGCAAATTAGAAAACGAAAATGAGCTTATAGAAAATGAGCTTATAGGAACCTTATAGGAACCTTATAGGAACGATGAACGATTCACTGTGTAACAGACATGAACGCACATAGCAATGTCTTGATGTCGCGAAAATTTGTCGCTTTCTATTTTGGTTTAGTTTACGATATAGTATAGGAGTTATGAAGGTAAGGTAAGGTAATTGAATAGTCAAAATTATAAATCTACGTCTATAGTTTAATTTTTAACGCAAGGTGATGCCGAATCATAGTACAGGCAAACCGAAGCTAAACCGAAGCTAAAGTGTAAGCAGACATCGTGAAAAACATGAATTGAAAGTTTAATTGAAACCTGAAAAAAACTATTTTTGGGGATTGTTTCATGAAAATATAATTAGTATTTGTCCGAAAACTCACAATGTTCAAATCTATAGCAATATATACGCAAAAAAAGTTTCGAAACTTTAGTTCGGCGTAAGCCAATCTTTTCAGTCAATTGACTGTCCGGAAGCCCGAAAGGGCTTCAATATGAATAACCCCGAGCAAGCCGCAGGCGCAGCTCGGGGTATAGTCGCCTACTCTTCTGAACTACGTAGTAGTTCAACCCTTACAGGGTTGATAGAGAGGGTTAGCCTTGTCCCCGAGCTGCGCTACGCTTGCTCGGGGTTATTCATATTCGACGCCTTCGGCGTCATCTGCT
>JAIRLF010000074.1 GCA_031259655.1 Prevotellaceae bacterium | reverse complement strand
CACGAAAAAATGACTCTGCACCACGAAAAAATCACTCTGCACCACGAAAAAATGACTCTGCACCACGAAAAAATCACTCTGCACCACGAAAAAATGACTCTGCACCACGAAAAAATCACTTTGCACCACGAAAAAATCACTTTGCACCACGAAAAAATGACTTTGCCAAGCAATCCAGATTATTATCAACGACTTCTGGATTACTTCATCCTCATGTTCGCAATGACGAAAAGGCGGGGATTACTTCACCACCCTCATGTTCGCAATGACGATGCGACAATTTGAATTTTTAAATCGACGTAGTCAAATGCACCCCTGTAACAAGACCCTCTCGCAGGAAGTCAATAATTTTTACTACTTTTGCACTCCGGATTTTATCTCTAAAAACAAATAAAATCTTGTGTTATAAAGAAATGATAAATATAAGAAATTTTTGTATAATAGCTCATATCGACCATGGGAAGAGCACGTTAGCCGACCGTTTGTTGCAGGCTACGCAGACTTTGAACGAAAGAGATTTTCACGATCAAGTCTTGGACGACATGGATTTGGAACGCGAAAAAGGAATCACAATCAAAAGTCACGCCATACAAATGGAATATTTTCAGGATGACGAAAAATATATTTTAAACCTGATTGACACCCCCGGACATGTCGATTTTTCGTACGAAGTTTCGAGGGCAATAGCCTCGTGCGAAGGAGCTTTGCTTGTGGTGGATGCAACTCAGGGAATACAGGCGCAGACTATATCGAATCTGTATCTTGCGCTCGAACACAATCTGGAAATTATTCCGGTGCTGAACAAAATCGACATGGACGCGGCAATGGTCGAGGAAGTGAAAGACCAAATTGTTGATTTACTTGGTTGTAAACACGAAGATATTATTTCCGCGAGCGCCAAAACCGGTGTCGGAGTAGACGAAATATTGCGGGCTATCATTGCGAAAATCCCCGCTCCCGGAGGCGACGAAAATCTTCCGCTGCAAGCCTTGATTTTCGACTCGGTGTTTAACTCTTTTCGGGGAATAATTGCTTATTTTAAGGTCGTTAACGGAACTTTACGCTCCGGCGACAAGGTCAAATTTTTTGCTACAGGAAAAGAATATGAAGCCGACGAAATCGGAACTTTAAAACTCGAACTGCTTCCGCGACAAGAAATTAAAGCCGGAGATGTGGGATATATTATTTCCGGAATCAAAACGGCGCCGGAAGTCAAAGTCGGAGACACGATAACGCATGTCCACAAGCCTTGCGAATCGGCTATTTCGGGTTTCGAAGACGTTAAACCGATGGTATTTGCGGGTCTTTATCCCACAAGTACGGACGAATACGAAGATTTGAGGGCATCGCTGGAAAAATTGCAGTTGAACGATGCTTCACTGACATTCGAGCCGGAATCGTCGCTGGCTCTGGGATTTGGATTCCGCTGTGGTTTTCTCGGGTTGCTACACATGGAAATCGTGCAGGAAAGGCTTTACCGCGAGTTCGATATGGACGTCATCACTACTGTGCCAAACGTCTCGTTCAACGTTACTACGACCAAAGGCGAAGTTGTTGTCGTACACAATCCTTCGGGATTGCCGTCTCCGAACATTATAGAAAAAGTCGAAGAACCGTATATTCACGCTCAGGTGATTACGAAAACCGAATATCTCGGTGTGGTCATGAAGCTGTGTCTCGACAAACGAGGCATTCTAAAAAGCCAGCATTTCATTACAACCGACAGGGTTGAACTGACTTACGATATGCCGCTGTCCGAAATAGTTTTTGATTTTTACGATAAACTCAAAAGCATATCAAGAGGTTATGCTTCGTTCGATTATACGGTCGGCGAATATCATCCCGCCGATTTGGTTAAACTGGATATTCTGCTGAACAGCGAACAGGTTGACGCTTTGTCGAGCCTCATACACAGAGAACATTCCTACGATTTCGGACGCAGAATGTGCGAAAAATTGAAAGACCTCATCCCGCGTCAGCAGTTCGAAATCAAAATTCAGGCGGCGATAGGAGCCAAAATCATTGCCCGTGAAACGATTAAAGCTTTACGTAAGGATGTGTTGGCGAAATGTTACGGCGGAGATATCACTCGTAAACGAAAATTATTGGAAAAACAGAAAAAGGGTAAAAAACGTATGCGACAGGTTGGCAATGTGGAAGTTCCACAAGAAGCTTTCCTTGCCGTACTAAAAATGGGAGATTAATTCATTGTATACCGCGTTGACTTATTTAGTGTATTTGGTTGCATGGCTGGCGTATCCGTTCAACCGCAAGATTCGAAAATTGCTGGAAGGGCAGCAGGGCAATATCGAGAGAATCAAAAATAAACGCAAAGATGACGCAACACCCTTAGTGTGGATGCATTGCGCCTCGCTGGGCGAGTTCGAACAGGGAAAGCCTTTGCTGGAAGCCTTCCTGAAACTGCATCCCGAATACAAGTCGATGGTTACGTTCTTTTCGCCCTCGGGATTCATTCCGAGTCAAACCTACAAGGCTGACATAATCGCTTATATCCCATGGGATACCCGTTATAATGCCGAACGATTTCTGGATGTGGCGAAGCCTTCTGTTGTGTTCTGGATAAAATACGATTACTGGAAAAATCATCTCGCACAGATAAAAAAGCGAAACATACCCTGCTATTTGATTTCCGCAACTTTCCGTCCCGAGCAATACTTTTTCAAACCGATACTGCGACGGTTAAGTCCTCTGCGATATTTTACCCGTCTGTTTGTACAGACCGAACAGTCGAAACAACTGCTTGCTGCTGTGGAAATAAACAATGTCACGGTGACAGGCGACACCCGTTTCGACCGTGTACGCAAAATCGCCTCCAAAAACGTCGGTTTTCCTGTTGTAGAACGGTTTACCGGTTCGTCGCAAAAAGTTTTGATAGCCGGAAGCTCCTGGCCCAAAGACGAAGTAATAATCGCCGAAGCAATAAAGCAAATCCCTGATATCAAGCTGATATTAGTCCCTCACGAGATTACTCCCGAACGTATTGCATCGTCGGAACAAGTTTTTTCTTTTTGCCGGACATTGAGATATACGCAAGCCGAACAGGGAAATCCCGAAGAAGCTAATGTATTGATTGTCGATACGATTGGTATCCTTTCGATAATCTATCGCTATGCCGACGCCGCTTACATCGGTTGCGGTTTCGACAACGGAATACACAACACGCTCGAAGCCGCCGTTTATGGAATACCGGTAACTTTCGGCGCTAAATACGACAAATTCGAAGAAGCGAAAGAACTAATCGCCGCAGGAGGTGCAACGCCTGTCAACAATGCCGAAGAACTGCGCGCCTTGCTGACTCTCTGGTTCAACAACGATAACAGAGAACGGAAACGTCAAGGCGAAATCTGTGCCGAATATGTCAAACAAAATTCCGGAGTAACGGAAAAAATACTCGCACAGATTGAAAATTCTTGAACCGAAACAAATTGAATTGTGTTCATTTTTGTCTGAATCGGAATTTTCAGAATGAACACATCGTTGAGGGGCGCAATATATTGCGTCTCGGCGTAGATTGTCGAGGGTGTCGTCGAAAATGCCGTCGAAAATGTCGTCGAAAATGCCGTCGAGGAGACGCAATATATTGCGTCTCTACGCTGGACAATGCTGTGGTCGTTGAGGGCGTCGTCGAAAATGTCGTCGAAAATGTCGTTGATGAGACGCAATATATTGCGTCTCTACGCCGGACAATACTGTGGTCGTTGAGGGCGTCGTCGAAAATGTCGTCGAGGAGACGCCGGACAATGTTGTGGTCGTCGATGTCGCCGGTTTTTAATAAGAATGGCTGGCGTCAGCCACTCTTAGTTTTTAGTTCTTAGTTCTTAACTCTAAAAGCCGAATATTTCATCAGCAAAATATCCGGGCGCAAACTTTGTTTAGCAAATCGAAGTCCGGGTATACCCAAATCTTCTTCGCGATTGATGTATGAGAAGT
>JAIRLF010000047.1 GCA_031259655.1 Prevotellaceae bacterium | reverse complement strand
ACTTTGAACACTCGATATTTATCCGTCAATCGCAAGAATTTCACTCCTTTTGACGAAGAGGCTTTCTTACCGCTTTCAGTAACTTTGTTTTTGTCGGTTGTGACAGGGATATAAACAGTAGCCGTCGAATTGCAAGGCACTGTTATATTCCACAAAAACAGTCCGTTTTCTTTTGTCCATTCGCTTTTAATCAGTCCTCTGTGAGATTTATATGAAGCTTTGACACGATTCAATCCTTCGACAGGATAGGGTTTCATCACTATTTCTTCGAAGCCCGCGCTGTTTGGATTATTTTGTATTCCGGCCAGATATTCGTAGAACCATACGACAAGGTCGCCAAGAAGCATCACGTGGTTTCCGGAGTTCATCGCCGGATTAGCCGTGCTGCCGTTCCAGAGTTCCCAGATAGTTGTCGCTCCTTTTTCTATCATATACCCCCAACTCGGATAATCTTTGTTGATTGCTATTTGGTATGCTATGTCGGGACGTCCGTAGTCCGACAGTCCGCGCATAAGCCATTGCATCCCGACAAGTCCGACGCTTACATGACCTTTGAATTCGTTCATGGTTTTGTCCACTATGTTCTTGAACACGGCATCTTTATATTCGTCGGGCGTCATTCCGTAGCATAAAGCGAGCAAGTTCGCCGTAACGGTATTATTACTGTATTGTTTGGTTTCTTTGTTGAAATATTTGTCGTTGAAAGCGTTTTTAATGACTTCCGCTTTTTGAATAAAAGTCGCGGCGTCTTCTTCGTTGTCGAGCAGGACGGCAAATTTCGACAGCAGACAAAGCATCCTGTAGTAAAATGTAGTACTCAGGACAGCGCCGTCGGTTTTACGGGCGGGGTCGTTCGAGTGAATCAGTTCGGGAGATTCGGGAGGCATACACCAATCGCCATAAGTATCTTTGGTCATTATGTTCTCTTTAAGATATTTATCTTCCATATAACGTATCCATTTCTTCATTGATTCGTAATGCGTTTCTATGGGTTTCCTGTCGCCGTACTGTTCATATAACATATTGGCAATAATGACGTAAGCGCCTGGCCATGTCATATTATCGCTATATACGCTCCAGTAGTTCGGCGCGACGTCGGGAACGGAACCGTCTTCGCGTTGCGCCTGTTCGATATCGTCGAGCCATTTTGCATACAGATTATTAATGTCGAACATAAAACTTTCGCCATGAGAACCGACAGCGCGGTCGCCAAGCCATCCCATACGTTCGTCCCTTTGCGGGCAATCGGTCGGCATTCCCCGATAATTTCCCTTGATGCCCCAGCAGGCGTTTTTGTATATTTGATTAATTGTTTCGTTGGATGTTTCGAACTCGCCCGTAGTTTCGATTTCGTCGTAAACGACTAATCCTTCAAAGTCGTCAACGGCAGGTTTACCCTGCAATCCGGTAATTTCCACAAACCTGAACCCATGATAGGTAAATGCCGGCTCCCATGTTTCGCCTTTGGCGTCTCCTTTCAGGATATATTTGTCGGTAGCGTTAGCGCTTCGGAGATTGGCGACATAAAGCGCGCCGTCATCGTTGAGCAGTTCCGAGAAACGAAGTTTCACTTCGTCGCCTGCTTTGCCTTTTACTTTCATTTTCAACCATCCGACCATGTTTTGTCCCATATCCAGGACAAATATCCCCGGTTGAGTTTCTTTGACCGATTTTGGACGAATGGTTTCCATTACTTTGATATTCCTGTTAGTCTGGGCTTCGAGTTTTCCGCCGGGAGCATCGACAAGCTCAGCCTGCAACCATTTCGAATCGTCGAATCCGGGCATGTTCCATCCGGCAAATTCTTTTCGGGCGTCGTACTCTTCGCCGTCGAACTCGTTATTTGCGAGGATTGGTCCGTCGGCTGTAACTTTCCACGAATCGTCGCTGATAATTGTCTGACTGTTACCGTCGGCGTATTCGATTTCGAGCTGAAGTATCATGCGTGGAAAGCCGAAATCCCGAACATTTTTGCGACGCATCGCGAAGAAACGACCGTTTCCCAAGGCAACGCCGATAGCGTTATTCCCTTCCTTTAACTGTGCAGTAACGTCAAATACATTATATTTCACGACTTTGGAATAATCGGTAGGCGTGGGCGCAAGTACCTGTTCGCCTATGCGTCCGGCGTTGATATACGCTTCGTAAAGCCCTAATCCGGAAATATATAATGTAGCTTTTTTCACTTTGTTGGAAACGTTAAAATCTTTACGGAAATAACGTGCTGCAAGCCTTGTTTTCCGTTCGAAAATCACGTCTTTTTCCGACACCGTATCAAGTCCCGTCCATTTCGCCTGCCATTCGGTCGGCTCGGTCAAACCCATTGTCCACGAAGCGGGTTTGCTCCATTCCGATTCGCCTCTGTTGGTTTTGACCTTGACTTTCCAAAAGTATTCCGCACGGCTGTTCAATTTTTCCCCTTTGTACGGAACAAAAACCGAATTGTTGGACTTCACAGCGCGGACGTCCCACAAATCGCCTTCATCGTTATTCAGTTTCTCCAACGACGAGGATACAAGCACCCAGTAAAACTTTTGCCTTATATCTCGACCGTCGGACAATATTTCCCAACTCAAACGAGGATTGGAAATATCTATTACAGGATTACTCAGGTTTTCGCAGCGGAGATTT
>JAIRLF010000016.1 GCA_031259655.1 Prevotellaceae bacterium | reverse complement strand
TTTTTTTATGAAAATGAATACAGAATCTATCATTTCGATAAAGAGCCTGACAAAAGCGTTTCCTGTTGGAGGAGGCTTTTTTACAGCGCTTAACGACATTAACCTTGCATTCGGCGAGGGAGAATTTACCGGATTAGTCGGACCAAGCGGTTCGGGTAAGACCACGTTACTCAACATCATAGGCTCGTTGGACACGCCGACAGCAGGAGAAGCGACCGTTTTAGAACATTCTATCTCGAAACTCACATCCAAAGAATCCGCCGAATTACGTAACCGGAATATTGGTTTTATTTTCCAAAGTTACAACTTATTACCTGTTTATACGGTATATGAAAACGTTGAATTTGCCTTGCTGTTACAGAAAACGCCTGTTGAAGCGCGTCACAGGGCGGTAATGGAAGCGCTGGAATGGGTCGGACTGACGGACAAAGAAAAATCTCGTCCTTCGCAACTCTCCGGCGGAGAATGTCAGCGGGTAGCGATTGCGCGTGCGATAGTCAAACGTCCGGCTATCGTCCTTGCCGATGAACCTTCGGCAAATCTCGACGCTAAAAATTCGCATAACATCCTGCAAACCATGCGAAAACTTAACGAAGAACTGAAAACAACTTTCATCTTCGCAACTCACGACGAAAAAGTAATGCAATATCTCACGCGAATCGTAACACTGCGAGATGGACAGGTTGAAAGTGATGAGTGATTTTAAATCAATAGAATATAGAGTTATAACTAATTAAATAATAAAAAAATGGAAAAGAGTATATTACAGGGAAAATCGTTCGCATTTGCAATCAGATGCGTAAAATTGTATCGTTATCTTGGGGAAACGAAAAAAGAATTTGTGCTTAGCAAACAATTCTTGAAGTCGGGCACATCAATAGGAGCAAATGTAAGGGAAGCCCAAAATGCGGAAAGTCGGGCAGATTTTGTACATAAATTGGGAATTGTTCAAAAAGAATGTGATGAGACTTTATTTTGGCTGGAACTTTTACAGGCGACCGAACTGATTGAACAAAAAATGTTTGACCGTATTTACAAGGATGCTACTGAGATTTTGAAGATGATTAAAGGCGCTATCTTAACGGCTAAGGGAAAAGGAGGGAAATGAAAAATGAGAAAAATAATACCTCATCCTTCATATCTCATCCTTCATACTTCATTTAGAAACATTATCGGAGCGGGCAAACGCACTTGGCTGAATGTTACCGTATTGTCGTTTACTTTTGTCATGATGGTTATTTATAACGGTCTGATAGACGGTTGGCAGCAGGAAGCGTATCGCGATACCGAAAACTGGGAAACCGGCGCCGGACAAATCTGGCATCCGCAATACGACCGGTTCGACGTGTTTACTTTGCAGGACGCGCATGCTACTGTCCCGACAGAATTACAGACTTACGTAGCAAACAGAACATTAACTCCGATTCTGATAACACAGGGCGTCGTCTATCCGCAGGGACGCATGCAGAACATACTGTTGAAAGGCATCGACCCGAATCAGCAAATACTTTCAATTCCGTCACAAAAACTGTCGCAAACAGATGAAATTTACGTGCTTATCGGTTCGCGTATGGCAAAATCGACGAACCTGAAACAGGGCGACCGCGTGATGATTCGCTGGCGCGACAAAAACGGCGTATTCGACGCCCTCGAAATCCTTATCGCCGACATATTCGACACCAAAGTTCCCTCGGTAGATGCCGGACAAATCTGGCTCAATCTCCATACTTTGCAGAAAATGACCGGAATGCCGGATGAAGCGACCTGTTTAATCAAATCAAAAGACTGTCCGGTGAATAATGACGTCGACGGCTGGTCGTACAGGGACGTCGACTTTCTGACGGCAGATATCAGAGCAATGATAGCAAGCAATCGCGCAGAATCCGTCGTCATTTTCTCTATTTTGTTGGCGATAGCCTTGCTGGCGGTTTTCGACACACAGACTTTGGCAATCTTCCGTCGCCGGAAAGAAATCGGGACATACATCGCCCTCGGTATGACGCCAAAACAGGTAATCCGCCTTTTTACGCTCGAAGGGACGAGTTTCAGCATCTTAGCCATCCTTGCCGGCTGTGTATGGGGGACGCCTTTACTGCTTTGGTTTGCGAAAACAGGCTTCAAGATGCCCGAAATCGAAATGGACGCAGTCATGGGAGACACGATTTATCCCGCTTATGAACTGTCGTCCATCGTGACGGCTATAGTGTTGATAGTTTGCCTGTCTGCCTTAATAAGTTATCTTCCGGCGCGGAAAATAGCGAAACAAAATGTTGTAAACGCATTAAAAGGAAAGTTGTGAATGATACATATTTTATACCTTTGTGGAATAATTGTTAAATAATTTAAAGTAATAGTAAGATGAATTTTGATATACTTGTAAAACAAATACAGTCCGTTCAATCGACTTTGCAAGCTTCTGCAGCGCACGCTATAAACATCGGCATAACTATTCGTAACTGGCTGATAGGGTATTATATCGTAGAGTTTGAACAAAATGGGGAAGACCGTGCCAAATACGGGGAAAAGTTATTGAAAAATCTGGAAGAACGATTGAATACTAAAGGAATGACAGAACGTCGTTTCCGTGAATACCGTCGTTTATATACGGTTTACCCGCAAATCGGAGACGAAATAGTCAATTTTTTACCGATGGATACTGTTAAGCAATTGTCTGTTAACGTTGATTTTACAATTCGGCGGTCAGCGACCGCCGAATTTGGAACCGATTCAGAATCCTCAATTCGGCGCTTGCCGAGTGCCGAATTGGAATCTGAATCCGAAACTGAAATCTCAATTCGGCGGAAGGCATCCGCCGAATTGGAAACCGGATCCGAAACTGAAATCTCAATTCGGCGGTCGCTGACCGCCGAATTGGAAACCGATTCTGAATCCTCAATTCGGCACTTGCCGAGTGCCGAATTGCAAACCGCTGAAAAAGAGGATGACAAGTGGATGTTTCCTGCTTCTTTTCTACTTTCTAAATTATCATATACACACCTTGAAAAGATAATCAAAATAGACAATCCTGTAAAGCGGGCGTTTTACGAATTGGAGTGTGTAAAAGGCAGTTGGTCGGTTTCCGAACTCGAACGTCAGATAAACACCCTGTACTATGAACGTAGCGGTTTATCCAAAAACAAAGAAGTTCTTTCGGCATTGGTGAACCGGCAAACTGTACAATTACAGCCCAAAGACATTATCAACACGCCTGTCGCGCTGGATTTTCTTGGTTTAAGCGAACGGGCTTTGGTAACCGAAAACGATTTGGAAGAAGCCATTCTGGATAATCTGCAAGCATTTCTTTTGGAAATGGGGCGCGGATTCTGTTTTGAAGCCCGACAAAAACGGATTCTTATTGACAACGATTATTTTTTCGTGGATTTGTTGTTCTATCACCGTATCCTCAAATGTCATGTAATCGTGGAACTCAAAGTGGACAAGTTTCGTCACGAGTACGCTTCTCAACTCAACATGTACCTGAATTATTTCAAACACGAAGAAGCCGCTCCGGACGATAATCCGCCCGTCGGTATTCTTCTTTGCACCGAAAAAGGTAATACTCAGGTGAAATACGCTACCGCAGGATTGGACAAAAACATTTTCGTCCAAAAATATTTAGTCGAATTACCCAACGAAGAAACATTGAAAGAATATATTTCTAACGAATTTCGTTCCTATTCATCACTCAAATTTAATCACTCATAACAATATACGCATGAAAAGTTTTATTTGGAAAGGAATTATTCGCGACAAAAGTCGCAGTTTATTACCGGTCATAGTGGTTACTATCGGTGTATTTTTCGTTATTTTTGTAGACGGGCTGGTTGCCGGGATGATGCGGAACATGATTTATACGACTGCCAAACATCAAACAGGACACGTGAAAATCATGACACGCGCCTACTACGAAAACGAAGACCAAAAACCGCTCGATTTGGCATTGCTGGACCTCAGCCGGTTGCTGGAAAAACTGCGGTCGGAATTTCCCGGCATCAGTTGGAATCCGCGCATCAGTTTCGGCGGATTGCTCGATATTCCCGACAACAACGGTGAAACACGCGCACAGGGTCCGGTTTCGGCAACGGCTTACGACCTGCTATCGCCGGAAAGCGAAGAAGCCGAACGTATTGGACTCGAAAAGGCTGTCGTTACAGGGCGTATCATCCGGCATCCGGACGAGGTATTGCTCAGTTACGACTTTGCCGAACGTTTCGACGTACAACCCGGTGATACACTGACTTTTTTCGGCTCTACGATGTACGGTTCGATGAGTTTCACGAACCTGACGGTAGCCGGAGTTCTGCGTTTCGGCATGAGCGCCCTCGACCGTGGCGCTATTGTCATGGACATAACCGGCGCACGACAATTGCTGGATATGGATGACGCCGCAGGAGAAATTTTGGGATTCCTGCCTGGCGGTGAATATAACAGGGAACAGTCCGAAGCGATAAAAAACACATTCAATGCGCAATACGCCGACAGCGCCGACGAATATGCCCCGATAATGCTGCAACTGACCGACCAGCAGTCGATGGCTGAGACAATAAAATATACGGATATGATAATGATTATCATGCTTATCCTGCTGATATTCGCTTTGTCCGTTGTGTTGTGGAATACCGGCGTACTGGGCGGCATACGGCGGTATAACGAATTTGGTATACGTCTGGCTTTGGGCGAAGGGAAAGGACATATTTACCGCTCGTTGCTCATCGAATCGCTTTTTATCGGATTGATAGGCTCGTGCACAGGAACGGCAGCCGGACTGGCTATATCGCTGTATCTCAACAAGCACGGAATCGATTACGGCGCAGCGGTAGACAGTCTTTCGATGATGGTCGATTCCGTTATGCGTTCCGAAATCACTCCACGCATGTACTATATCGGATTTATTCCCGGCGTGATTTCCATGTTTATCGGTAGCGCTCTCGCCGGAACGGCGATTTACAAACGGCAAACGGCAACA
>JAIRLF010000367.1 GCA_031259655.1 Prevotellaceae bacterium | reverse complement strand
GTGCGCAAAATTACCACAGAGACGACAATCATAAAAATCATAAAAATCATAAAAATCACATGAATCAAAGTTCAGACAAAAGCCGGCATCGCCCAACTCTTAACTCTTAGTTCTTAGTTCTTAACTCTAAAAGCGTCTCTACAAATCGACGCCATTGACCTTGCGTTCTTTGCGTATATCGTTGCGTTCTTTGCGGTTAAATTTTTCGATGTCATTCTGTTCATTCTAAAATTCTGAAAATTCTGATTAAAATTCTGATTCAGACAAAAATAATTACCTTTGTATCGAAATAGTAATATAAAGTAAAACCGTAATGTCGTGAAAAAGTTACCGTTAGAAACGCAATCGTTCGAAAATTTACGTAAAACAGACTGTGTATATGTAGATTTATTTTCTGTCGCGTCTGCGCCGGTTCGGGAAAACGCTTCTGATAAGCACATTGGATTATTATCAATAAATATATTACGCTTGGGATGAAAAAAGCGATTCTATTTTTGGTCGGCATAACATATTCGGTGTTATTGTTTTCGCAGTCGTCGGTCAGGATAAGCGACTGTGGATTGGAGAATATGTATCGCGTCGACGAAGGAATTTATCGGTCGGAACAACCTGACCGCGTACAGTTTCAGGCGCTCGAAAAGTACGGGATAAAAGAAATACTCAACCTGAGATATTGGCATTCGGACAGAAAACATGCCAAAGACGCCAACCTGATTTTGCACAGAGTGAGAATGCAAGCTCACGACGCCAACGATTTCGACGTCGTAACAGCCTTGCGAATAATAAAAAACCGTAAAGGCGCGATATTGATTCACTGTCATCACGGTTCCGACAGAACCGGTTTGATTGTTGCAATGTACAACATCGTGTTTCGTAACAAATCCAAGACCGAAGCCATCGACGAAATGGTGAACGGCGGTTTCGGATTCCACAAAATCTACGACAACATCATCCGATATGTCAATAACGCGGACGTCGATAAGATAAGAAAACAAGTGAACAGCAAATGAAAAACAAACGCCGCATACGGATATCCCTCGCTTCGCTGCTTTGCGTAATATTTTTCGCGATTTCGCATTTCACGGCTAACAGTTTCGAAAAGGGCGTGTCGGAAAACAATGTCGGCACGATAGAAAAACTGCTGCAAAATCTTCAAAACGAGAGTCGGGAAATTCTTTCGCATGCCGTCGCCAACCGTCCCGACAGCGTAATCCCGAATTTCGACAACATTTTTCCAAAAACATTACGCGAAAAAGGCGTTTTCGTTTTCGTAACCGACACCGTTTACTCGAACACCGCAAATCCGGCGGAACGGATACTTTACTGGTCGGATAATCTCCCCGTTACCGCCGGACAGTTGGATAATGTCGGCGAAGAATCCAAGTATCTGTATTTCGGAAACGGCTGGTACGTAGCGCAGGCATTCCGACGCGGCGCGTTCAAATATATCACGCTGATACTGATTTCGAGAGAATATTCATATCAAAACCAGTTTCTCAGAAACGAAATTAATCCGACGTTCGATTTTCCGAAAAACATCATAATTCTGCCTTTGGGAGACATCGGTATTCCGGTGAAAGACTGTAACGGCGTTCCGCTTTTTGTTGTCAATTCGAACGTACCGTTGACAGTGAACTCGGACGTGTCGCTGCTTTTTCGGTGGCTGGCTGTGATTGCCGGTTGTTTTCTGATTTTGTTTTTTTTCCAAAATCGCAAATTATACACGAAAAGCCTTTGGTATCTGCTTCCGTCGTTTGTTCTGTTGTTGGGGTTACGCGTTTTTATTTTCCGAAATTCGGGATTTTTCAGGGGCGACATGTATCTGTTTTCGCCCGCGCTGTATGCCGATTCGGAATTTTTACCTTCGCTGGGCGACCTGCTGTTACATCTTCTGTTTCTGTTTTCGTTCATTACCGTTCTGTTTTCGGCGAAAGAGACGTTGCGCACAAAACTGAAAAGCAACAGGATTGTCGACATATTATCGAGCGTTTTCATCGGGTTGTTTCTGTGCGCGATTCTGTACATCGTCGAATCGCTGACGTTCAACTCCGAAATATCGTTCAAAGTCTACAAAATGAACGACGTTACGATATATACTTTCCTTGCGTATTTTGTCCTTGCGCTTGTTTTTGCGCAGTTATGCCTGCTTGTTCATCTGCATATTTTCATATTCGGAGCCCCCGTTACACAAAAACAACATTTACCGCAAAGGCATAAAGAACACAAAGAAACATTCAAACGATTGAAGGCGGTTACCGATTTGGTAACCGACGCCGCCGCCGATAAAGCCGGCGGAAAATTTTTCGCCCGACTCGCCTTGCAGGGACTCGTCACGCTGCCGGTATTGTGCCTGCTGATGAAATTCAAGTACGAAAATCTGATGATTTTTGTCTTATTTCTAATCATATATGCTTTGTTTTCGAAAAAGGTTCGTTCGGGATTCACACTGTCCGTGTTTGTCTGGTTGACAATGTTTATCTCGTTATACATATCGTTTTCGCTGATTGTGAATACCACCGAAAAGGAGCATAAACAGCGGGAAGTTCTCGCAAAAGGTCTGCTCGCCGAAAATGACCCCGTGGCGGAAATGTTACTCAAGGATATGGAACGGAAAATCGCCGCCGACCCGTATCTTAAAAAAATTTTATACTCCGATTTGTTCGATGACAGAGACCTGTACGAGATGCTTGCCGACAAATATTTCAGGGGATATTTCCAGCGTTACGAACTGATATACCATGTATGCCGTCCTCATGCAATCCTGCAAATCAGGGAAGAAGACAAAACCGAAAATTGTATCGATTTCTTTATGAAAGAAAAGAATAAGGGTAACCCGCTGCCGGGGAGTTCGCATTTCCGGTTTATGAATAACTATTGGGGAAGGATTCATTACCTCGGCGATTTCCGGTTTGTGGAAGGACGGGATACCGTGTTCCTGTTTTTGGAATTATATTCCAACCGCGAAATCGAATCCTCGATTGGTTATCCCGAACTGCTGAGGTTCGAATCCGGCGGAATCGATTACGCAGCAAAAGGTTATTCGTATGCCAAATATTCCGGCGGAAAACGCGTGAGCAAGGTGGGAACGTATGATTACGGGTTCGAGCCGGCAGCGAAATATAAGGACGGTTTTTCGGAACATAACGGATATTCGCACTACTCGTTCAAGACGGAAGACGGCGATGTGGCTATCCTGAGTTTCCCTGAGTTCGGCTACTCGGAAGCGATATCAATATTTTCGTATTCGTTTGTGATTTTTGTTCTTTTCCTGTTCATCCTGTTTACGGCAGCGGGCTTGAAACCCGAAACGACGGTCAATAAAAACAGTTATCGCCGTCGAATAACCGTCGTGATACTTACGGGAATAATCGGCGCTCTGACAATTCTGACCGTTGCCATGTTGACCTACATCATCAGCCAAAGCGAAAAGAAAAACCTCGACGCAATACACAGCAAAATGCAATCGTCGATAATCGAACTCGACCAAAGCCTGTTCGATACAAAAAAGATAAGACCAGAGATGTATAACAGTCTGGAATCGACATTGATTGTCCTCTCCAATGCTTTCAACACCGATTTGAATATATACGACATGTCGGGCAACTTGATGGTGTCGTCGCGAAACGAAATCTTTGATAAAAACCTGATAGGAACGAAAATGAACCGCGAAGCCCTGCACGCTCTCGCTGCCGAAAAACAGTCGAAATTCATTCACACCGAACATATCGGACGAATATCGTACTTTTCGTCGTACACAACATACTACAACCGGCAAGGCGAAGCTATCGCTTATCTCAATATCCTGCACTTCAACAATCAGTCGGAGTTTCGTACGGAACTGCTGTCGTTGACGGGCGCAATCATGAATATTTATATTTTCTTAATTATTACGGGCATCACTCTCGCAATATTCGCCTCGAATCAAATCACGCGTCCCCTGGATTTGGTGCGACGCAAAATGGCGAAACAAACTTTCGCCGACCGTCCCGAACCAATAAATTATAAAGGTAATAACGAACTCGGCGATCTGGTGCGAGTATACAACCGCATGATTGAGGAACTCTCCGAAAGCGCGAAAATTATGGCGGAAAACGAACGCGAATCGGCATGGCGCGAAATGGCGCGCCAAATCGCTCACGAAATCAAAAACCCCCTGACACCGATGAAACTTAATATCCAACTCGCATTGCGAATGAAAAACGAAAATCGTACGGGCTGGCAGGAGAAAATGGACGCAGCTATAAAATCTACTCTCGAACAGATAGATATCCTGACTTATATCGCTTCGGAATTTTCGAACTTTGCCCGTACCGGTAAGGTCGAACTCGAACCGGTGAACTTGTCGGAGGCGATTGCCTCGACCGTATCCCTGTTCGCCGGATACAAAAACGTCAATTTCATCCTCGACTGCGGTAATACCGAACGCTGGGCTAAGGCTAACAAAGAACAGTTGCAAAGAGTGCTGACCAATCTGTTGAAAAATTCAATGCAGGCAGTGGAAAATACCCCCAAACCCGAAATCACAATCGTCGTGGAAACAAAAGACCCGAACTGTACAATACGAATTTACGACAACGGCGCCGGCGTCTCCGACGAAGCGGCAAAAAATCTCTTCCATCCCAATTTTACAACAAAATCGGGCGGCACAGGCCTCGGTCTTGCAATTTCGAAAAGTATTATCGAAAGCTTCGGCGGTACAATTATATACATACCCCGTCCAAAAGGCGCTTGCTTCGAAATTACGCTGCATGCCTGCTGAATATTCCGGTCGAATTTATCCGTGCACACAGACGAAATGTGTTCGAAACGACCTTATCGTTGACATCTCGCCGACGAGATGTGTTCGAAATGACCGGATAGGGTAGCAGATGACGCCGAAGGCGTCGAATATGAATAACCCCGAGCAAGCGTAGCGCAGCTCGGGGACAAGGCTAACCCTCTCTATCAACCCTGAAAGGGTTGAACTACTACGTAGTTCAGAAGAGGAGGCGAC
>JAIRLF010000333.1 GCA_031259655.1 Prevotellaceae bacterium | reverse complement strand
AGAATCAATTGCCAGGCGCCCCGACGCCAAATGTTTCCACTGTTGGAGTTTCGACATATTACGTGATGCAAGTATCAATATCCGGCGAAAACTGTTCGAGCGACCGGGAGAAAATCACTGTCGTTGTCGAAGATAGACCCGAAGCGATAGTTTTAGACGCGGTAAATGTTTGCTCTGTACCGGGAAACATTCAACCGGTATCGGTTCGCATACCAACTTCGTCGGAAGGATATATCTACAGCCTTTATTCGCAACATGCCGGGGGGGCGCTTGCAGGACGTGCTGCAAGCGCGGGCGACAATTTGCCTGTGGATATTGCGATTAAAGATGGCGAAGTAAATTCCGGAGCAATCTATTATCTCGAAATAACAAACAAAGGCGGATGCGTATCGGAAAGAACTCCGGTAGAGATAGTTATGATCGAAATCAGTCTGTCGCCCGACGAATTGCTTCCGTATCAGGTTGGCGAACTTTATTCGCAGAGGTTGACGACGAACGCCCCCAACCCGCGATACGAAATCGTTGATGGATATTTGCCGATTGGATTTACATTGTCTTCGATGGGAGATATTTCGGGAACAGCTTACGAACATGCCGACCCGTCGGTGTTTACGGTCGAGGTGACAAGCAGTTTGGGTTGTTCGGTGCAAAAAAAATATTCGTTAAAAAGCGAATTGCTTGTGGCAAAGATGTTTTCACCAAATGGTGACGGGTATAACGAAATCTTTATGAAAGGGTATAAAGTGATTATATTCGACCGTCTCGGACGTAAATTATTCAGCGGCGACGACGGTTGGGATGGAACATATCATGGAAAAGTAGTGCCGGAAGATGTTTATTATTATATAATTTATTATAAGGATAAAGATGGAGTGGAAAGACGGGTTACAAGTTATGTTACTTTAATTAAAATGATGTAAAATTTGATAGAGAATTGAGATTGTGTTAAAAATTTTTTTTGATGTGAATTATATAAAAAATATTAAATATCTGTTATTTATTGTTTCGTTATCAATAAATGTAGTCGTTTGTGTTGCGCAAAATGATTTCGATTTAACACAGAAATGGTTTAACGAAACACTTTATAATCCGGCGTCTGCGGGTAATAATTTTTCTACGGGAGTGTTTTTGCATACTCAACAGCTATGGGGCTTTCCCGGCGCGCCTTCAACTCATGCCGGTACGGTCGATACGTATATCGAAGATTTGCGGTCGGGCGTAGGATTGACATTTGCCGTCGATAAATATGGCTCAATAAGTAGTTACAACTTTCGCCTTGCGTATGCGTTCTATATTCCTATTGGCGAGAAAGCTGTCTTGTCGTTGGGATTGTCGGGCGGCATTTTGGCGCGAAACCGGAGGGTCACAGGAAGCGGCATTGAAGACCCCGACGACTCGTCGTGGGCTTACGGAAATGTCTCCGAATATTCGCCGGATTTCGATTTTGGATTTGAATTTAAGGGTCCGTTCAAACTCGGCGCTTCTATTAGACATCTTGGCGTTCAACCGCCAAAATACAATTTGCCGAAACATTCGATAAATATCTGGGCTTATTTGTCGTCGCGATTCAACGTCTCGGAATCGTTGAGCCTCGAACCGATGATTGCGACATTGAATAACGAATTGTCGTACTATGCGGAAGCAGGCGCTTTACTGTATTTCTTGAAAACCGAAAGACGAAACACATACAGCGACCGGTTCTGGATGGGCGCTTTATATCGGACGAACGGCAGTTTTGCCGCACTTGCCGGCGTAAATCTTACGCCGAAAATCCGTCTGGGATATTCATTCGACTACGTTATAGGCGATTTTTCCTCTATCGCAAAAGGCGGTAGACACGAACTGTTTTTCTCTTTTTACTTTAATCGTATTTTTTATAAAGACGAAACTTGTCCTGCATACAGAAATTACAAGCGAAAATAAAACTTTTTTAGTCCCGTATGCATTGTGTGTACGACAAAATAAGGTAGAATGGAGAAGGAAAATCATTGGCTATTGATGTTCTTTTGAAAATAAGTTTTCTTTTTTTGAACTGCCTGAGTAGTTACGTATTTTTTTTTCTGACAAAAAAATCCCGTAAATTTGCGCTTATAATTGAATGTTTAATTTAATACATTAAAGATGATGAAGATAAAAACAGGAAGGATTTTTTACAGGCAATTGCGGATAGATGAATATGTATTTCCGCGCTTTCGTGCCTTTGCGCTTTTGCATTGCTGTCGATGACAGCCTGTTCCCCGAAAGACACGTTTCACTGGCAAACGAAATCGGGAGGCATGTATTTACTGTCGGCGGACAAGACCGTTGTCGGACAGTTGCTCGACAATCGACCGGAAGGCATAAAAGTTGCCGGCGAGATTACGCGGTTAGATTCGTCGACCTTTCGGATTGTTCGCCGCTTTACGGCGGTTCGGGATATTGATTCCGCAAGTTTGTCGCTTGATTTCCGGCATCATTCGCGCAGCCGGTTTTGGATGATACCCTCCGTATCGTATAACGGGAATCAGTGGGGACGCGGCAAAGAACCGAAAGGAGCCGCCGAAAACGGACAGTGGCGTACCTTCTTGTACCGGCGCACACCCATTCCGGGCGCAACGTACTCGGAAGGCGACCGGTTTGCCGTAGCGACGTGGAGCGATACCCCAACCGGCGAATATCACGACTTCTCCTGTTCGCTGATGCCGGAAGAATCGCAAACGACGCATCGAATCCTCTGGCCTGAAGAAGAATTGCAGACCATGTACCGCGCCCGCGACCGCTATGCCGACGGTTATAAAAAACATGTCCGACTGAAAAAAGGAGACACCGTGACCCTGACCCTGTACCTCGCCGTCAACGCCGTCGAACCGGAGCGCCGCGCGATGCGTCATTTCCTGCGCAAAGCGTGGGAATATGCCGAAAAACCGGAAATACCCGTTTTCGACAACCAAGAACTCTGGGAACTTGGCATCCGCTACGCCACCGAATCAGTGTAATTGGGGTTTAGTTTAAGTCAACCGGTTGTTTTATAATCGCTTTCACTAGAGTTCTGATTTCGTTGTCGGAACGGATATAGTTGTTAGCAAGTAAATTAGCAAGCTCGGTTTCCGCCCTGTAACATATCATTTTTACAATATTCATAAAATATTTACTTTCCTGATGAAGTTTCACATACCGGTCATTAAGAGGCATTTGTCCAATAGAGATTTTGTAAGGGATTTCCTGTCGTTTTTTGAGTAATTTCTCTATTTCATCTTCTATGTTCTGTATATCTTCCTTTATCTCAAGTTGTTTCGTCATCCATGCGCCCATTTTCTTACTCATGGGTTCGGTTTTCTCTTCTTGAGGAATTTTTAACTGATGATCGTAGAGAACAGCTTTCCGTCGGGATAGCTGTTCACGTTTTTTCTTGATGGAATAAGTGAAATTACTGTATTCACGATTGACCACTGTCACGTCATTATCAATCTCATCAACTGTATATTGTATTATTCTGTCGAATGAATATTCCTGTCTAAGATAGCGAAAGAAATTTTCCTGAATCCAACGACCAAACATTCCGGCAGCAATGGCAACAATCGTTAATATTTTATTGGTAGTAATTATGCTTGTTTGATGACCGTCCGCAGACAGACGGCGTACTTCACGCATGGAACAATCGGATATAACAGTCTCTTTCTCCTGTAATTTCATCTTTGTCGTTCCTAAACGGGTTTCTACTTCCATTTCTTCGAATTCGGTCTCTTCCCAGACATCTTCTTCTTTCACATTTTTACGGTATGTAAGAACTGATATCCGGTGTTCTTTCCACAACTGATTGAAAAATACCGGACTGTAACCTTCCCGATCAAATGCCAGTGTGAAAAGAGGATAATCCGGATTTTCTTCCATCTTCTTCTGATGCTCTTCTGTGAGGGTATGAATCTTTAATAATTGTGGTATGATTTCTTTTTCAAGCATTTCCAGCATTTTCTCGTTAACGGTGGATGT
>JAIRLF010000296.1 GCA_031259655.1 Prevotellaceae bacterium | reverse complement strand
TTAACTCACAAAGCATTGCTGCAGCCAGAGCGTCGCATTTCGGATAGTCTTTTTCGGAAGGTATTCCTTTAAATTCCACAGTCTCATACACTTGTTTCCATTTTATCTCTGTTGCGAATTTCGAGAGATTTTTTGCTCCGCCTCCGTTCCAGCTGAATGTTCCGAAAAGGCCTAACTTTTTATTTTGCACGCCTGTATGCAGAAGTTCGCGGCAAAGATGTTCCATATTAGGAAACATTTCCGCGTTATAGGAACAGCTACCCAGAATCACGCCTTTATATCGCCAGATGTCGCGTATAAGATAGGAGATATGCGTTTTTGAAACGTCGTGGATTTTAATACATTTAACGCCGGCTTCCGCGATTTTCCGGGCAATATAATCGGCTATGTTTTCGGTGTTGCCGTACATCGATGCGAAAACGATGACAACGCCATCGTCGGCTTCGTATTTACTCCATTTGTCGTACCAGCCGATGATTTTTTCGGGATTGCTGCGCCAGACAGGTCCGTGAGTCGAACAGATACACCGGATTTCGGTTCCGGCGAGTTTTGCGAAAGCTTTTTGCACCATTCCCGAATATTTTCCGACTATATTGGAATAATATCTAAGCGCTTCATCTTCATAAGCGTCGGAATCGATTTCGTCGTCAAAAATTCCGCCGTTCAGAGTTCCGAAAGAGCCGAAGGCGTCGCCCGAAAACAGGATTTTTTCCGAAGCATCGTAAGTCATCATCGTTTCGGGCCAGTGAACCCATGGCGTCATTATGAAACTGAGTTTATGAAAACCGAGGTCGATTGTTTCACCCTTGCCGACGTCCAGAAAGTTCGCTATTGCGCCGAAATACGATTCGAAAATCCTTTTCGTGTTTATATTTCCAACGATTTTAATCTCAGGATATTTTTTCAGCAGACCGGCGACTTCGCCCGTATGGTCGAGTTCCATGTGGTTGATGATTAAGTAATCCAGAGTCTTTCCGTCGAGATATTTTTCAACAGTATCAATGAAACTCTGTCCTGCGCAGAAATCGACAGTATCTATCAAAGCGGTTTTCTCATCAACAATGAGATACGAGTTATAGCACACTCCTTCGGGGAGGGGCCAGATATTTTCGAACAGGGTTTTTCTCCGGTCGTTCACTCCCAGCCAAAATATTTTATTTGAAATCTTTATTTTACCAAACATTTTTAATTACGTTTATATTTGTTCCGGCGGCAAATGTACATTAAAAATTTATTATCAGGGCGCTGTGTTTACAACGCCCTAATAAATAAGTGTTTAAACGGGATGCGTTTATTTTAGGGGAACAGTCTTAAACTCAAAAGTCGAAATTTCTTTACCTTTCGACGAAATCGAAATTTTGAACGCATATTCTTTACCTTTCTCAAACAGCAATTTGCCGGAAAACAGGACATTAGTTTTCTCGTACGCATCGAGCGGCGGAACATTCGCATTTCCAACTTCAAAAGTATTTCCTTCTTTATCAACTGTTAATTTCAATAGCGTTTCCTGCGAAGCGACTTGCCCGAAATTTTCGACTTCCACGCTTAAATCCACGCTTTGCGGGCGAAGGATGAATCTCGGCATGGCGGCGGAAAGTATGGGTTCGAGATAATTGAGGTACGGAAGACGGGCATATCCGTAAAGCAATGAACCTGATGTTGTTTTGCCAATCAACTTGGGGGCGAATTCGGCGGCGTCAATACCATGTCCGGCGGCGTCGAAAGTGACAATCAGGTCGTCGCCCGATTGTTCGACGCTTTTCGCCTTACATCCTCTGCCGAAATTAACTTCTGTGGATGCTCCGAAGCGTAACGACTGAATATCAACGTCGGTATGAGGATTGAAACCTTTTTCGGCAAAAATCCGTACCCGGACAGTTTTTGTGGACGAAGTGATTGGCTGTTTGTCTAATACAGCCAGCAACAGTCCGGGATTCAGAGGGATGCTGATATTTTTGGAGCTGTGATTATCATTGGATTTGTCTTCGCCTTTCAGAGTGTCGATAACGGCGAAATTGGCTTGGATAGCGCGTCCGTATTCGTCCTGAAAGACTTTCATCCGCTCGTATTTGAACCACTCTTCCACCCTGCCGTCCTCGTGTTTCGAGATTCCGGGAATATAAGCCTCGCCCGGGTCGACTACCCATTTTACTCCGTCTTTCGAACGAAGATAAAAGGCGATACGTCCGTACCAGTCATTGACAACGAGATGATACTGAACATGGTCGCGCCACACGACAGGGTCTTCAAAGTGTCCTTCAACAGCAGGATATACCCGTTTGTCGGTTATTTGATTATACGGCGAAAGCCCGTCTTTGCTAACCCAGATGCCTCCTCCGCGGCAAACCATCAAGACGGAACCGTCTTCGCGAGGCGCAAAAGTCAGGTTCGACAAACCTTCGATAATCCGGCGGTCTCGACTGTCGAAATCGAACTTGCCGTAAGTCCACGAATCGCCGATTTTGTTGGTTACATACCGTCCATCCATCACGTAAAGCACATACCGTCCGTCTTTTGCACGGAAAATTTCGGGATTATGCCCTTTGCCGATTATATTGCCGATTTTGAATGGCCCGATAAGATTGTCGCTAAGGGCATGAAATACGTAAGAACCAGGCCACTCGCCATGTCCGTTCGGCGAACTTTCCAGCCATCCGCATACGAAAAGGTGATATTTGCCGTCTTCGCCGCGCACAATGTTTCCGCCCCAATATGAGTAGGTTCGGTCTTCGATACCGTTGTCGACGTAACGCGGCGTCGTGCCTTTGGCGCCCCATACGTCGCCGGACAATTTCCCCTGCGGCATGGGCAAAAAACGGTCTACAAACCTCGCTCCATACACTAAATCATTCCATTCCGCAGGTCGGGGACGTTCCGTGATTTGCGAAAATAAGTTTATATTGCAGGACGCTACCGCAATACATATTAATACTGTTTTGTGAAAATTATTTATCATTTATTTATCATTAATTTAACGTTATAGATATAATTTCATTGTGCAAAGGTAGAAATATTCTACGGAATGGGAAATATGGAATAAGACAAATTTTGCGTACCGAATGTTTTTTCATATACTTTATGGAAGACTGTTATACTTTATGGGGACGTCCCCATTTGAGATGGGGACGTCCCCAATTGAGATGGGGACGTCCCCAATTGAGATGGGGACGTCCCCATTTGAGATGGGGTCGACCCCATTTACGATGGGGTCGACCCCATTTGCGATGGGGACGACCCCATTTGTGATGGGGACGTCCCCATTTACGATGGGGACGTCCCCATTTACGATGGGGACGACCCCATTTGCGATGGGGACGACCCCATTATTGTTTGATATGTATGTACAAAAATTGTGGCAAAGCTTTCAAAAACAGTCCGGTTTTCAAAAACAATCACTGTTTCCGTAGAGAGTCGCCGTCATACTTTATTAATTCTTTACAGGCGCTTCCGCTCAATTGAAACTGAAAAGGGAGGCGCTATTTGTATGGCGATAAAAGTACGGCAATACTTACAGACGAGAAATACCATGTTTATGGAGCTTTCGTCCGAGAATCGAATAATCGCCTAATTATCAGTTTTATCAACATTTAATATACATTAAATAATGTTAAATTGAAGCAAATGATTATTTGTAATAAAAATATACTGTATATTTGTGCCGAATTTTGTTGTGATTCGTATAGTTAAAATGATAAAGATAGTAGTTAATAAAGATAAAAAAAATACGGGAATATTCATCCCGATTGAGGATTTTGAACAGATAAAGCCTTCAATCAAAGCGGGAAGCATGATAGATAAGATGATGGACGAACTCACGGAATCGGAGAAAATGCGTGAGATGAAACAGAAATCATTCGATTCCGAAATGTCAATGAAAGATTCCGAGGCAATGCAACAATATAAACTCGAAGAGTTTTATATCGCTACATTCCTGTCGGGAAAGCCTGTATACTACAAAGATAAAAGATGCTCTTCGCCTTCGGACATTATCAGAGCCGAAGCCGACGGCAGCGAAACCCTCATAAACTACGATTGGCAAACAAATATGGAAACCGAAATACAAAAACTTGCAAATCAAGGCGAAGGTAAATACGCATATCTCCTGCACGACCCTCGATTCCTGAAAAGTTATTCCGTAAAGATATGAAACACAGAACATGCCGGTGTACGGCAAAATCCCCTTTTTTATTCAACTTTCTCGAAATTTTAAATCGAAAAAGAATCTAAAACCGTGTTTTCCACCGGCGCCGAAGCATACGGTTGATACACTATTTAAGCAAACGGCATTTCCATGATGTATATAATTATTGACGCTGCAAAGTAATAGCCGTAATGTTACACCCGCATTACATTGACGCTAATAATCGGATACGAAACGGGCGCGGTTGAATGTTTTGCTAATTTTAATGCCTGCAATCTGTTTTTTTGCTAATTTTGCGGCGAGTATAAACGAAATAAAACGGTTTATGAAAATTTTAATTATCGAAGACGAATATACAT
>JAIRLF010000294.1 GCA_031259655.1 Prevotellaceae bacterium | reverse complement strand
AGTTTCAGTATTTGATAATCGCGGTATCCTTTTTCGAGACCGGATTCTTTGATAAACAAAGACAACAAATCGCTAACCGCTACAGGCTTACTGCGTCTCATTGTACGGAAGATTGAATCAGTTCGACTTTTCCGGCGTTCATTCCGAACAGTCTGTAGTCTGCTTCGGTTTTTTTCAGCAAGGCGTCAAGACGGCTTTTGTTACTGTCGGTCAGGAAAATCTGTCCGAATCCGTTACCCGTAACAAATGCAATCAATCGTTCCACCCGTTCGACATCTAACTTGTCGAAAATATCGTCGAGCAGAAGGATAGGCGCAACTCCTGCATGTTGTTTGATTATGTGAAACTGCGTCATCATCATTGCAATAAGGTAAGTTTTTTGCTGACCCTGCGAGCCGGAATTTTTGAGCGCTCTGCCATTGATTCCCATAATCAAATCGTCGCGATGAACGCCTGCGGAAGTGTGTTGCAGTATGCAATCGCGCTCTAAATTCGCTTCCAGCAACGATTTGAGATTTCCCCGCTCCAAATCGGAACGATACGAGAGGGCAACAACATCTTTTCCTCCCGAGACGGCATTGTATATCTCTTGAAATACAGGTAAAAACGATTCCAGCATGGTTTTTCTTTTTTCGTAAATCGTCTGTCCGTAAATCGACATTTGTTCGTTAAGAATGTCGATAAAACTGAAATCAATCTCCGAGACTTTGCATTTCAGGGTTTTATTGCGATTCATCAGCACATTGGCGTACCGGATTAAGGCGTCGAGATACTGCTTGTCGGTCTGCGAAATAACCGAATCGAGAAATTTCCGCCGTTCGTCGCTGCCGCTGTTTATCAGCGAAATATCCGAAGGCGTGATAAATACCAAAGGGATTATCCCGATATGTTCCGATAATCGTTTGTATTCTTTCGAGTTGTATTTAAACGATTTTTTACTGTTACGTTTTACTCCGCACGAGACGCTTTCCTCGTCGCTGTCTCTTAAATATTTGCCTTTCAGCATAAAATAATCTTCGTTGTCGCGTATATTAGGATAATCGCTCGAAACAAACTTGCTTTTGCACATCGATAAATAGTATATCCCGTCGAGCAGATTGGTTTTGCCTTCGCCGTTATTGCCGACAAAACAATTCAATACCGGCGAACAGTCGATGTCCGCCTGCTCTATATTCTTAAAATTCGAAATGCTGAGATATTTAAGATACATTCGTTATTTCAGGTTTTCGAGTTTGCTGATTGCCTTAATTGCCTCATTATACATGTCTTCCATGCCTTCGTGATTACCTCCGGGAGCGTAGCGCGCATATTCGCAATTTTCCATAACCGCAATCAATAAATCGATATTTTCTTGCGGAACATTTTGCGAAGCTAACTTTTCCTGAACTCTATCTCTCGAAAATTCGGAGCCTTGCATGTTCAATTTGTCGCTTATATAGCCCCATACTGCTTTTGCTACTTCTTCGTAGAAACCGGTGCGGTCGTCGGCTTTGAGAAGTTTTGCCGACTGTTTCAAACGACTGATTGCAACCTTATTGGCTTTTTTGTTACGCATCAGCGCCACGTTTTGTTTATCTTTTGCGACTTTGCGCATTATGAAGCATATTATCGCGAAAATCAATATTATGGCAGCAAACAGCAACCAAAAATCCGATGAAGCGAAGAAAACATATCCGCTCGGTTTAAACGCCGCCAAAGGAGCTGTTTTGATAAACACAATGTCGTTGCCGAGATGTTCCACTTTTTTCCCCGTAACCATTGGCATCGAAGTTATTGGCTGAATGTTTGTACCGCTTGGGTCTTTTTCTACTTCCAAACGTATGGGATTGGATTTCAATGTAACATAGTCTCCTTTCCGTGTGTCGAAATACGAAAATTCCGCCGCCGGAAGTTCAAATTCGCCGGCGCTTCGGGGTATCAGCACATAATCGAATTTCTTACTGCCTGCGCCTCCTGTTTCGGTGATTTTGACGTTATCTGTTGTTTTCGGGTCATATTTGTCGAATTTATCGGGAAACTGCAACGAAGGTGGCGTAACCTGTTTGAAATTGCCTGTTCCCGAAACGGTAACCGAATAGGTTATTGCCTGATTTGCCGTGATTTTATCCTTGTCGACTTTGGCTGTCAGCGTGAAATTTCCGGTAGCTCCGTTGAACGACAATGGCGCGCCCGCCGGAAAATCTTTGATATTAAGGGTTACGGGTTTTGATTTCAATTGTTTGACAGCCGTTCTGCGCTGTTGTCCAAAGAACAGGTCGGCAATGTCGCGCGACGTACGCTGCTGTTGCGGCAATTGTATCTCGACGTTTGTTTCCAGCGGCGCAAGCGTTATTTCTCCTGCCCTTAGAGGATTAAGAACTAATCGAGCCAATACTATTGTGTTGTATACTTTGTTGTTATATTTCTGTTGATGCGCTTTCGCTTCGTTGGCGGCAACCTGCAATTCCTGATGGTCGAAGCCAGCCAAAGTAGGCATACCGAATTTTGTCAACGATGTGACGGCAACATTGTGCCAATACAGTTTGATTGTGAGAATCAAAGGTTCGCCTTTATATGCCGTTTGCCGGTTAAATTCCATCCTGATAAACAAATCGTCGGGACTAATCTCTTCAGGGTTACGCGTCTGCGTCTGCGTCTGTTGAGAACCCGAACTTGCGTTCGCATTTTCTTTGACAACTTCGATGGCTCTTTTCTTTGATTTTACCGATTCGCCATTGTTGAACTGAACCTCTGCTTCGGGAATGTCGAACACTCCTTCTTTGAGCGCTTTCAAATAATATGTAAATATTCTTGTTTCCACGTGAGTATTCGTGCCGTTAATATTTGTATATGAGGCGGAAAAAGACTCTACAGGTCCGGCAATCCGATTAAAATCAGAAAACGATTCGGGTGGTATGAATTTCGATATCTTTTTCTTATCGGGGGAATACGAAATTGAATACATAATTTGAAATCCCTCGTTAACTGCCACAATAGTAGGCGCTTCAACAACCAAGTCGTCGGCAAACGCGACAATCGGACATAATGCCATTAAAACAAAAAACCAAACCTTTTTACAATTATTCATATCCTTATTTTACCAATTTTGTTACTTAGATTCTATTATATCAAATAGTTTAAAAGCCCAACAACGATTTTTTTGTTTGCAAAGGTAATACAAAAAAATGAGAATTGAGAGATAAAGAGAGTGAATTTCAAAATAGGGCGATGAAAAAACCTTCGCAAGTCCCGATGTGGATTCTAAAGCGCTGTTTGAATACTGCCTGTTGGAAATGGAAAAAGACAAATATTCAGGAACAGAAATGTTTGAGACAAAGGAACATCACAACACCGGGGCTATTTCGCCTGCAGGAATCAAAACGCTATCGACAAGAGTTGTATACGAGACGTTTATTGCGGGCGTTGAGGACGTCCGACAATTTGAAATGCGCACTTATTGTGACCCCGGCAGGACTCAAACCTGCGACTTTCAGAACCGGAATCTGACGTTCTATTCAACTGAACTACGAGGC
>JAIRLF010000223.1 GCA_031259655.1 Prevotellaceae bacterium | reverse complement strand
CCCCCTTTTCTATGGCATAAGATAATCAAGGACGCCGATACTAAAAATTAAAATTAGCATGACAAAAGTAGAAAAAAATTTCTTTCTAAAAAGAAAAAAGTTTGTGTCGAGGATTAATGTAATAGTATTCTTGTTGATACTGTCCTCGACTACATCCCTGTTTTCGCAGCAGAAAATCAAGGGAAGAGCGTTGGATGCTTCCACTTCGGAAGCTATTGCCGGCGCGAATGTTTCAATTAAATCAAGCGCGGCGGGGACTTTGAGCGACGCGAACGGTAATTTCGAAATCGTTGCCGATGTTCCGTTGCCGTTGACGTTAATTGTGAGTTATGTCGGATACGTAACACAGGAAATTGAGGTTTACGAAGCTGACGAAACCGTCACCGTTTTGTTGAACAACGACTACAATGCTCTGGAGCAGGTTGTAGTCGTCGGTTACGGGACGCAGAAGCGTAAGGAACTCACCGGAGCGGTTACTACCGTGTCGAAATCGACGCTGGCGCAGCCGGTTGTTTCGGTCGACAATCTTTTGGGTGGCGCCGTCGCGGGATTGAATATAACGCAGGGAGGACAGCCCGGAACAACCTTTTCGGCGCGGATTCGAGGCGGTAACTCTATCAATGCGGAAAACGAACCGCTATTCGTTGTCGATGGAGTGATACTTTACGGTAACAGGGCGACCGGCGGCGACGTAAGTCGGGTTTCGGTAGCCCTCACTCTCAATCCGCTGGCAGCCATCAACCCGAACGATATCGAATCTATTGACGTCCTGAAAGACGTGTCGGCTACTGCAATTTACGGGTCGCGAGGCTCCAACGGAGTGATTATCATCACTACGAAGAACGGGCAAAGAGGCAAGGGCAAAATCGACTATCAGTACTCCGTCGGTTTGCAGCAGGCTACAAGAACGCTGGATTTGTTGAACGCCAGCGAATGGGCGGCGCTAAACAAAGAAATCGACCCTATCGGTCCGTTCAAAGATTACACCGACGCACAGATTGCGGCGCTTGGCGAAGGAACCGACTGGCAAAGTCCTGCTCTGCGTACAGCCGTCAATCAGAATCACCAGATTTCGTTCAACGGAGGCGACGAAAAGACGCGATACTTCATCTCGGGCAATTATACCAATCAGGACGGAATATTGCATAACACAGATTTCAAGCGTTATGCCGGCAGATTGAATTTCGACCGCAATATTCTGAAAAACCTCTCGGTAGGATTGACTGTAAACGCAAGTAAACTGAATCAAAACGGACTGAACTATTATGGAGGAGAGACAAGCGGCTTCTCAACTCCGCTCGACCAGATTATACGGACTTCGCCCGCCAACCCAATCTACAATGCCGACGGCAGTTTCAACTACAAAAACCAGTACGAACTTGGCGACCTCCGCAAGGGCGAAATAACAACCAATGCACTTTCCGACCTCTACAATACGATTGCGCAGAATGTCAGCAGTTCGTTGCTTGCAACTTTCAACCTGCGTTACGCGATTATTCCCGAACTTGTTTTAAAGATAAACGGGGGAACGAACGTCACAAATACTACACAGAATTATTTTGCGCCTTCGTACACCACCGGCGGATTTCAGGCAAACGGATATGCAAGCGTAGGAAACCGCCGAACCGATATATGGCAGTACGAATATACGCTCAACTACACGAAGCAGTTGCACAAAAACCATTACATCGACATACTTGCGGGATATACTACGCAGACGACAAAAGAAGAATCGGCTACCGCCTCGGCGACTAATTTCACCAACGGCGAGTTGCTATATCACAGTCTGCAAAGCGGCGTCTCACGGCAGGCGCCTACTTCGGGAGGCTCCGACGCCGTACTCAAATCCGTAATAGGAAGGGTAAATTATACGTTTAAAAACCGGTACAACCTTACGGCGTCTTTCCGCGCCGACGGTTCCTCGCGTTTTGCGCCAAACAACAAGTGGGGATATTTCCCTTCGGTCGGTTTGTCGTGGAATGTCAACGAAGAAGATTTCCTCAAAGACAGCAAATCCATCAGCTATCTTAAACTGCGTGCAAGTCTCGGCGCCGTCGGCAACCAGGAAATCGGCAACTACAAGTATGAAGCCACATACGGCACGTCGGCGATTTATTCGTTCGGCGGAAATTTAGTGCTCGGATACGTGCGCAACAATCCCGAAAATCCCGATTTAAGATGGGAACAGGTCGTGTCGTACAATTCCGGTTTCGACCTTGGGCTTTTCAATTCACGGCTGAACTTTGTATTCGATGCGTATTACAAAAAAACCGTCGATTTGCTGCTTAACGTGCCTGTCGAGATTACCACCGGCTACAGTTCGGTGCTGCGCAACGCAGGCAGCGTCAGCAACAAGGGCGTTGAACTTGAAGTTCGCGGTATCGTTATCGACTCCAAAGATTTGAACTTGTCGGTTTCGGCTAATGTGGCAAAAAACATCAATCGCATACTCGACCTCGGCGCCGGACGCAACGATATTAACTATACTTATTTTGTGGGGCAGCCTCTGAACTCGCAATACCTGATTGTATTCGACGGCATTGTACAGTTGAACGAGGACGTCTCGAAAATTACAGGTCCTTCGTGGAAAACGGAAGTCGAAGCGGGCGACGAGAAATTCGTTAATCAAAAAGATGTGGACGAAAACACTGTTGTTGTCGACGAAACCAACGACCGCGTCATACTCGGCACAAGCGTTCCCGACATTACTTATGGCTTTTCAACAAATCTGTCGTACAAATCGTTCAGTTTCTCGGTAGCGTTTCAGGGAGTTAGCGGTAACAAAATCTACAATTCTTTCCGGCAATCGCTCGAACAGCCGAACAAAAGCTACAACGGGCTTGCAACGCTCACCGGTCGATGGACGGAAAACAATCCTTCGACAACTATTCCAAAAGCGCGACATGTCAGCACCACCTATCGCACAAGCCGATATCTGGAAGACGGCGCTTTCCTGCGCCTGAAAAACATCACCCTGAACTATATTTTGCCGATAAAAATACAGGCGGCGCCATCGGCAAGATTCGGAGTGTTTGCCGCCGCCCAAAATCTCTTTACTGTAACCAAATTTACAGGTTACGACCCCGAAACAGGCGGATCAGCCGCATATCCTCTGGCGCGTACTTTTACATTTGGCGTTAATGTTTCTTATTAAATAATTTAAAATTAAAGATTTATTATAATGAAAAAGTTTTATATACTATTGATTGTTTTGTCGTTTGCCATTGCTTCGTGCAGCGACGACCTTGACCTTGTACCTGTGGGACTGCTCACGGAAGACAATTTCCCTGCTACCGACGAAGATGCTATTGCGCTTATCAATGCCGCATATCCATCTACTCTGAACACCGCTCTGGGATATATGAACGATCTGACTACGGAACTCGAAACAAACGGCGAAAATTCGAACTCCGGCGGATTCCTGTTAGGCGTAATGCAGTGGGACCCAACAAACAACTACATCGATGGAGCATGGAGTCTGATATACAATGCTGTCACTCGCTGTAATCTGGTAATCGAAAAAGTCGGCGCATCCGAAAACGTATCGCCCGATTTGAAGAAACGACTTGTTGGCGAAGCAAAGTTTTTCAGGGCTTACAGCTATTTCACCGCTGTTCAGTTCTGGGGCGAAGTGCCGCTGATACTGAAAATTACCGATGGAACCGATGCTACCCGCGACGCTGTAGACGACGTATATGCCCAAATCGTGCAAGACCTTAAAGAGGCGGCAGAACTCTTGCCCACAGCAAGCGAATATTCCGCCGCCGACAAGGGACGCGCAACACAGGGCGCTGCATACGGATTTCTGGCAAAAGTCAACCTTGTGTGGGGGCAAACTTCGCCGAACGCCGACGCCGCTTTGCAAAAGGAACGCTATAGCGAATCGGTCAAATACGCCAATCTGGTTACAGGTTACGAACTCGAAGAAAATTTCCTCAACAACTGGTCGAACGACAATCGCAACGGAAAGGAAAGCATCTTCGCTACACAGTATGTTCAAGGTCAATACGGAGCAACCGACGGTGGAAACCACCTTCTGCACTGCTCTTTCTACGGCGGATTCTCGAACAGTATCCTCCCGCACGTTTATGCTACAAGCGACAAATGGTACCACGATTTCGACGACCGCGACCAGCGTAAAAGAGGAACTTATGTTAAAGAACTCTACAACCCTTCGACCGACAGCATATTTGTATTCGACCGCGTGCGTTACCGCAAATATATCGATACATCGAACATAATCGCATCGGCAAATTCGCGCGACATCAACCGTACGATTCTCCGCTATGCCGAAGTGCTCCTGCTGAAAGCCGAAGCTCTTAACGAACTTAACGGAGCTCCAAATGCCGAAGCTTACGAGGCTATCAATCAGGTACGCCGCCGAGCTTTCCGCAAATTTCCCGTTACTGTTCCCGTCTCGGAGCCGGGCGTCGAAATCCCAACAGGTCTCGATTATGCAGGATTCAAAGCCGTAATCCAGCAGGAACGCGTCTTTGAACTTACGTTCGAGCAAAACCGCTGGACCGACCTCGTCCGCTGGCGTATTTATGTTCACACCCTGCGTTCTGCCGTAAGCAACGGATATATCAGCCCCGACTATCACAAACAGGATGTCAAATTGCAATACTATCGCTTTCCGATTCCAAAGTCGCAACGTGATATCAATCCCGAAGGCTTGTGGCAAAACTGGGGATACGACGGTTACGACCCGGGTAAAACAGGAGTAAATCCTTACGCCGCTTTCGAACCGCAATATGCAAATGAGTGACGGACATTCTGTGGATAATTAAAAATATGAGCATACGGAATTAAAGATTAAAAACAATGAATTTAACGCCGGATTGAGGTTGAATATCAAGAACACAATCCGGCTTAAATTTTTTGACGGATATTGTTTTAGGAATGTGAAATAAATAAGATATAAATCGTTGAAATCTGTGAATAAAAAACGCCTGTCTGCCCGCACAAATGCGCCGTTTTTGCATATTTCGAATATAATTATCCCTCGACACGGAGAAAAAACCGTGTCTTTAATCAACTGAAATCAAACATTTTGTAAAACAAAAACAAGGCATTGTAAAAAAACGCGGTTCGAAATTGTTTGATATTAAAAGTAAATCATTACCTTTGCGCCCGAAAGCCCGAAAGCCCGGATGGCGAAATTGGTAGACGCGCTAGTTTCAGGGACTAGTATTCGCAAGAATGTGCAGGTTCGAGTCCTGTTCCGGGCACCTGATTTAAAGCCCAGGTGGTGGAATTGGTAGACACACTACTTTGAGGGGGTAGCGCCGGATTTCGGCATGCAAGTTCGACTCTTGTCCTGGGCACTTTGATTATCTTAACAGCAAATAAATAAGCGATATGGATATTCCTTTTATCATTAAAAACGACCCCGGCCTCGAACCATACACATCTGTTATCAACGAACGTATAAAAAAAATCGCTTTGAAAGAAAAGGATTTATGCGGCGACGACGCTCTCGAAGACGTTGCTAACGGGCATTTTTACTACGGATTACATAGATATCCGAATTGTTGGCGCTTCAGGGAAAAAGCTCCGGCAGCAAACGCGATTTACCTTATCGGCGATTTTTCGGATTGGAAGATTGCCGAACAGTACCGGTTGAAGAAAATCAATCAGTGGGACTGGGAATTGACAATACCGGCAAACGTCTTAAAACACGGCGATTTGTATAAGTTGATAATCAAATGGGATGGAGGAGAAGGCGAACGGATTCCGGCGTATTGCCGCAGGGTGGTGCAAGATATGGAAACAAAAATATTTTCGGCTCAGGTGTGGGAGCCGCCGGTAAAGTACGAATGGAAACATAAAACGCCAAAAACGCCGGATTGTCCACTGATTTACGAAGCGCACATCGGGATGTCGTCGGAAGAAGAAAAAGTTGCGACTTTCGATGAGTTCCGTAAAACCGTCTTGCCGAGAATAGCGACTGCCGGATACAATATGCTGCAATTGATGGCTATACAGGAACATCCGTATTACGGCTCGTTTGGTTATCAGGTGTCGAATTTTTTTGCGCCAAGTTCGCGTTTCGGTACGCCCGACGAATTGAAACAGCTTATCGACGAGGCGCATGGCTTGGGTATCAGGGTGATTCTGGATATCGTTCATTCGCATTCGGTGCGAAACGAACAGGAGGGATTAAGCCGTTTCGACGGAACAACCGACCTGTATTTCTATCCGGGCGACAAAGGTTATCATTCGCTATGGAACTCGCGCTGTTTCGATTACGGGAAAAATATTGTTCTCGCGTTTTTATTGTCAAACTGCAAATATTGGCTGGAAGAATTTCGATTCGACGGTTTCCGTTTCGACGGCGTGACAAGTATGATGTATTGCGACCATGGCTTAGGACGCAATTTTACCGATTATTCGTTCTATTACGACGGAAATCAGGATGATAATGCTATCGTATATCTTGCCCTTGCCAATAAGTTGCTGCACAGACTGAATCCCGCGATTATCACTATTGCCGAAGACGTCAGCGGAATGCCGGGATTAGCCGCCCCGCAAGCCGACGGAGGAATAGGTTTCGACTACAGAATGGCTATGGGCGTCGCCGATTTCTGGATAAAAACCATTGTCGAAAAACCCGACGAGGCTTGGAATGTTGGCGATATGTTTTACGAATTGTGCCGTAAACGTAACGACGAAAAGACTATCAGCTATGCCGAATCGCACGACCAGGCGATGGTCGGCGACAAAACTATCGCGTTCCGGCTTATCGACAGCGAAATGTATTATTCGATGAACGTTTTTTGCGAAAACCTGGTTATCGACAGGGGAATAGCTTTGCACAAGATGATTCGTCTGGCAAGCATCGCAACCGCAGGAAACGGGTATTTGAACTTTATGGGCAACGAATTTGGTCATCCCGAATGGATTGATTTCCCGCGCGAAGGCAACAACTGGTCGTTGAAACACGCCCGCAGACAATGGTCGCTGGTAGACGATACGAACCTGAAATACCGGTTTCTGGCAGAGTTCGACAAGGCTATGATTGCTCTTGCCCGACAAAACAATTTCTTTGATTGCAAGCCTTTTGCCCTGTCCGTCAATAACGAGGCTCAGGTCTTGATATTCAAACGCGGCGACATGGTGTTTTTCTTCAATTTCAACCCGACGGAATCGTTTACCGATTATGCTGTCGAAATAGATAAAGGTCATTATGAGATTCTTCTCAACAGCGATTCTCCTGCTTTCAACGGATTCGACAGGATAGACGAAAGTTGTCCGTATCCAACTCACGCTTACTACAAAAAACATCTGTTGAAAGTATATCTCCCTTCGCGAACAGCGATTGTGATGAGAAAAA
>JAIRLF010000195.1 GCA_031259655.1 Prevotellaceae bacterium | reverse complement strand
TATGTATTGTTCGGATTTCGGTAATGAACGCCGAGATAACGCCGAAAACGCATTATGTCCGAAGAGAATTTGGCTTTCTGCAGTTCTATCATAACAACTTTAAATCCTCCCTCGGGAAGTGATATTTTCGCAGAGAAGTCAAACCTGCATACAGTGAAAAAGGACTCTTCATTTTCCTCCTGTTTCTCCGGTTTTGTTTGTTTCTTCGATTTTGTTTCGTCCTTTTCGCGACGAAGCGTATGTTCCTGTGCAGCAAAGTCCAATTCTACCACTTCTTGTTCGATTATTGCCGAAAGAAAGGCTTTTGCTACTTTTTCGTCTTCCATCATAAATTTGAAGACTACATCATATATAGGATTCGCTATATGCATATTTTATATTTTTTACAAGGTGCAAAGATAACATTTATTTATTACATAAACCGAATTTCATTTGAACATTTGCAAAAGCATAAAAACGGTTGCGCTGCAAAGCTCTTAATTTTAATCAAATACCGGTGATTTCCTTAAGTCTTTTTGTTCATTAGAAACTGTTTTTTTTATATTTATTCGCAATTTTTTTGATGTCTTCGCCGGTATGCTTCAAATATTTTCGCCAGTAAAACATTCCCTGTTCGGCTTCTTCGAAGCCTAAACTGCGATACAAAATTTGGGCATTATGATTGTCTTTGCGCACTTCGAGCGTCAGGCGACTGCATTTGCGTTTTGTCGCTTCGCCGACGATTGCGTTCATCAGTTGCCGTCCGACGCCTTTACCGCGATGTTCTTTGAGTACAAAGACATCGTGAATATTAATCATAGGCATGGCGGTGAAGGTCGAAAAGTTTTCGAACGCCGTCAGCAATCCGGTAAATACGCCGGTCGCCTCATACGCAAGTAGAACAATGCTCTTCGGGTGATTGCTCAGACCCTCAAGCAGACGCTGTTGTTCTTCCTGTGAAAGAGGATTTCCTCCTCCCATTTCGTCGGCTATATAAGCATTTATCAACAAGGCTACGGCTTGCAGATGCGCCGGATTTGAATAATCGCAAACTGTTATTTCACTCATTTTATTCAACCTGTTTATTCCGACATTCCATTCTGCAGTTTTTTTCGCCTGCTTTTTTTCTTTTGACTCCATAATTTTTATCTCGTTATATAAAGTGCAAAATTATTGATTATTTTTGATACTGTACAAAAAATTTCAGCTTTTTACTTTTTACGGGATTAGTGGTTCAAATAAGGATGGCTTATCATATTTAAGGATGGAAATCGGCGACAAAATCACTCAAAACATCTCGTTTATCGAAATATACGAATTGAACAAACCGGAGGGACGAGTGATTATGTTTCAGATTCCGGCTGCGCCTCAGGGTCTCAGGTCCTGTCGGATTTAAAATTTCAAAATTGTTAACTAAAGAGGGAATTTTGTCGTACACCCCAAGATATTTTGAGGACTAAAAGGCTGTAAATTCATCACTTATGAATATACCATAAATATGGTATTGCACAGGTTATTTATTTACTGTACTTTTGTCCCATTATTTAAATTATTAATTCACATAAAAAATGTGCAAAAGTATTAGAAAAAACATCCATACGGATAACAGACTGTTATAGATTCAGAGTTGACGAAAACTTTATAATGTATGTCCGATAGACGAAAACGGACTTGGTGACTATTTACAAATAATATATGAACAGACACTTAATAAAATTACATTACAATGAATTACAAAGCGCTAATCATTTTATCCGGCGTTCTTTTGATATTTGGGACACTTGCATTTTTTCGGAATCCGACATGCGTAGCGTCGGAAACGGGAGAGAAAAAGCGGCTGAAGCAACAGGACAGGCGGATAAATGCGCTTTATACAGGCGGATAAATGTTCTTTATATGGGAGGATAAATGTTCTTTATACGGGCGGATAAATGTTCTTTATACGGGAGACTAAACGGTGTCGTTGAAGAAACGTCGAGGGGACGTCGAGGAGACGTCGAGGAGACGCAATATATTGCGTCTCTACACCAGACCCATCTCCACCTTCGTTAAAACGAACTGTTAATCTATTGTTTACGAAAAGCGTCATTCTGTCCGTACAAAAATAATGTAAAAAAAAAATAATGATAATATAAAACATGAATTTAGAGAAGAAAAGAAGATTAAAAAATTATGGCTCATTAAAAATGAGCGGATTACTTTTGTTTATTATGATGTTGTTTTGTGTCGGTTCGACGGCGCAGACATTTAGAGGACATGTATATACGGAAGAAAACGGGAAGAAAGTTCCGTTAACGAGTGCAGCCGTCTATTTTTCGGGAGCATCCTACGGCGTCGAGACCGACAACAGAGGCGCTTTCAGGATTGAACGCAAGAGCGACAAGGATAAATATTTGGTCGCAAGTATGATTGGTTTCGTTACCGACAGCCTGTTGATAACCGGCATAACCGACAATTTGACGTTCACGCTTGTCGAAGGCGGCGAAGAACTTGACGCAGTTACTGTCTCGTCGGCTCGCGACGGAGTGGTTTTATCCCGCCTTACTTCGGCAAAAACAGAGCTTATAACATCGACAGGTTTGAAAAAGATGGCATGTTGCAATCTTTCGGAGAGTTTCGAGAACAGCGCCACCGTCACCGTCGGTTTTACGGACGCCATTTCCGGCGCCAAGCAGGTTCAGTTGCTTGGCTTGTCGGGCTTATACAGTCAGTTGCTGACGGAAAACATACCGACTCTCCGGGGGCAGCTCTCTACTTTCGGATGGAGCTACATCCCCGGCAGCTGGATGGAATCGATACAGATATCCAAAGGCGCCTCGTCGGTAGTGAACGGCTACGAATCGCTTTCGGGACAAATCAATCTCGAAATGAAAAAGCCGAACTATACCGAGCCTCTGTTTATCAATCTTTTTGCCGACCATCTGGGGCGCTACGAAGCCAATATCACATCGGCAACTCAAGTCGCCAAAGATTTGTGGGCAGGTTTGCTCCTGCACGGCTCTGCCGAAACCGGTGCGCACGACTACAACAATGACACGTTTATGGACATGCCGCAGTCGAAATTCGTAAACCTGTATAATCGCTGGTTCTATTTGAGCGAAAACGGGATACAGTCGCGCACAGGCATACGTTTTTTGTACGATTCGCGCAACGCGGGACAAGATGAACACCTTCACTCTATCACCGATAATGGCGACCATGGCGAACTCTACAAAACGACAATTCGTAACAAAGGTTTTGCAGTGGAAAATAAAACCGGATTCTCTGTCGGCGAAAAGGAAGGTCAAAGCGTCGGTATCATCAGTTCGTTCAACTATTCCGGCGAAAATCTGGTCTATGGACGAAAAACCTACAACGGCGAACAAAACTCTTTCTACAGCAACGTCCTGTTTACCTCCGATTTCGGCGAAGCCCATCGTTACACCATAGGCGCAAGTTTTGCTTACGACAGCTATAAGACCCTGTTCGAGGATTCGTTATTTTACAGTAAAACACCCCGCACTGCAATAGACCGTTACGAAGCGATTTCGGGAGCATTTGCCGAATATACATATTCGTTGAAAGATAAATTCACGTTTGTCGTTGGAGTTCGCGAAGACTATAACAGCCGTTTCGGATGGCTGTTCACTCCGCGCGCAAACATCCGTTACAATATAATTAACGAGCTGGTGTTCAGAGTCTCTGCAGGACAGGGTTACCGTTCTCCGAACGTCATTGCCGACAATATCGGGCTGCTGGCTACTTCGCGCAAATTCGACGTCGATGCAATCGAGGTCTTAGATATCGAACAGGCATGGAACTACGGTGGAAATCTCAGCGCTTATATCCCTGTCGGAGAAGAAAAAACGCTGACCCTCAGTCTCGATTATTTCCATACTCAATTCGGGAATCAGGCGGTAATCGACGTTGAACGCGACCGCAACAAAGTGTTTTTCTACAATCTGCAAGGCGTTTCGTATGCCGACACCTGGCAAATCGACGCATCTGTCTCGCCTTTCAAGGGATTTGATATTTTCGCCGCTTTCCGTTACAACGACACCAAAATCACATATTCCGACAACGGCGTCGAATATACCAAAGAACGACCGTTGACCTCCCGTTACCGCGGCTTGGTCAACCTTTCATACGCGACCAGTCTGCGAAAATGGGTGTTCGACGTTACGGCGCAGTTCAACGGTCCTTCGCGTATCCTCGGACTGAACGGATATGATTCCGAAACACGACATTCCGAAATGTTCCCAATATATTTTGCCCAAATAACAAAAAACTCCAAACGTTTCGACATCTATATCGGCGCCGAAAATATCCTCGATTTCAAACAGAAAAACCCGATATTGAATGCCGAACTTCCATTCGGACAGGATTTCGATTCCTCGTTAGTGTGGGGTCCGATTGTCGGACGCAAGTTGTATGCCGGTATCCGGTGGAGAATAGGCAAATTACCTTAATTGTCAATTGATTTTTAATTTTTTAATTTTATAATATATTTTACGTATGAAACATTTGAAATTATTCACAGTAATGCTAACGATATTGTTGTTAGCAGCATGCGGGGGCGACGACAATACGCGGATTCAACAGACTATCTCGTTCGACCCCTTGTTGCCCCACAATTTGAGCGAGGGCAGTTTTCGATTGAGTGCAACCGCTTCGTCCGGATTGCCGGTGACTTTCGCAAGCAGCGACCCCACCGTTGCTTCTATCAACGGTGAAACGGTTACGCTACACCGGAAAGGAACAGTTACTGTCACTGCAACCCAACCGGGAAACGACAGTTATTTCGAAGCGCCTGCCATCAACCGGGATTTGGTTATCAATGAAGATAATAATCCCGATAAACAGGACCAGACAATCACATTCGAGCTGAATGTCGTGTCCTTAAACTACTTAGACGCAAGAACGTTGACGCTCGAAGCCACCGCCTCTTCCGGATTGCCGGTGACTTTCTCGTCAAACCATCGATTCGTCCGGATAAACGGTAATGTATTGGAACTGTTGTACGAAGGCGAACACTACGACGACAATGCCACGATTACCGCAAGTCAGGCCGGAAACGACGAATATAACGCCGCTCCGAACGTTTCACGAACCTTGCGTGTTATACATGAAGATAAATAGAGTATTAATTAAAAATATTAGTCAAAATGAAAGTTTTTAGATTATTTGTATTGCTGATAGCAATGAGTACGTTTGCCGCCGGGCTTGCTGCCCAGGATAATAAATCCGACAAAGCCGGCAAAAAAAAGAAAACCGAAGAGGTAACTTTTTCCGTGAATATGACTTGCGATAATTGTAAAGCTAAAATCGAAAGACATATCTCATGGGAAAAGGGCGTGAAAGACTTGAAAGTAAATCTGGATAAAAAACAGGTTACTGTCAAGTACGATCCCGCCAAAACTACTGAAGACAAACTCAAAGAGGCAATTAACAAACTGGAGTTTACTTGCGAAAAAACGGAACCGGAACCGGCAAAATCAAAACCTGAAAAATAGAGGTTATTAAGTCGTTGCAGTTATGTTCCGTTATAGAAAATTTTGTCGTACACCCACAAGGGATTAAGGATTCACGGGAATATCGCATGTTCAAAACTTTACTTTTGTTCGCGCGAAACGGTCGAATAGTTTATTAGAACACAATAATTTACTCGGCGAACTGTTTGTAAGGTCTGTAAAGGTTGAACTATTACGTAGTTCAGAAGAGTAGGCGACTATACCCCGAGCTGCGCCTGCGGCTTGCTCGGGGTTATTCATATTGAAGCCCTTCCGGGCTTCCGGACGGTCAATTGAGTGAAAAGTTTCGAAACTTTTTTGCGTATAAATTGCTATAGATTTAAACATTGTGAGTTTTCGGACAAATACTAAATATAAAGTTGTCCCGTATATTTTTTCGGCGAAATAGTTTTATGTAAATCATATTGATCGCGGGTTGAGTTTTGATTTTCCTCATTAAGAAATACCGTAAAGACGACAAAACGCTTAAATCTGTCTTTCAAGAAGGCTTTGAATATCTCGAAATCAATCTTTTCATGTTATTGTCGTTTTGTGATGCAAAACTGTAATATTTGTTTGATATACAAACATGTATTATGGTTTTACATTTTAGGAATACCTTCAATTAGGT
>JAIRLF010000160.1 GCA_031259655.1 Prevotellaceae bacterium | reverse complement strand
CCTTCATCGATAAAAATGCTGAACGAATCGGAAAGCGTCTCGTTCAGAGTGCCTTGGTTCCAATTGTTGAAACATCGTTTTGAGACTTCGTATTTCAATCCCAGAGTTGTTATTTTCGTATCGGAAGAGATGGCGAAGATAGAAACCTGTTGATTTTTGTAACATTTAAACGTTTTCGATTTGTTTACAGGAATAAAAATGCCCGTATCCGTCACCATTGTTATATTGATATAATCGATATAATCAGCCAACAAAGCGATATTGGCGATAGTATGGTCTTCGCGCAAACCGGTAGCTCCAAGTATGACGATTGGGTTGATATTTCGTTGATGACACCAATAAACGGCTTTTGTCTGGTCGTTAGTTTCCTGGTCTTCGTCTTTGAAAATCCGGTCGTTATACTTCGACATCAAACTGTCGGGCAAGCTATCCAGGTCGCCGACAATGGCATACGGTTCTTTGCCATAGTGCAGTAATTTTATTGTAGCGCCGTCGCAACAGATAATTTTACCGGCATTATCCAACAATTTCAACGGAATCCCATGTTCGGGAAATTTGCCGTCGCAAAGCACAACCGAATAATTGCCGTCCGAATAATCTAACATCTTACCTGTAATCTAAATCCAAATCTTTGATAATTTCGTCGATAACGTTATTTGCGGACCTGATATAGTTGATTTTATCCTGTTGAGTGTAAAGACGCGTTTTTCCCTCGTTTTCGACATTTTCTCCCTGCACTATCCATTCCACAGTAATCGAAGGACTTAATGTCTTTTTCAAATGGTTAATCAAATCCGTCGAACGCTTTTCCATTTGTTCCTTATAACTTTCGCTTATAACAGGATACTGCACAAGCTGTTCCGACACAAGTTTCGGCGAGCGTTCGAGCAGGCGGCTACTTAGACGCGGCAATTGAGCTTTGATTTGTTCGGCGAAATTTTTCCATTCCGCCACAAGTTCGTCTTCGGTAAACGATTTCTCCTGTGCAAGTTCGGCTGTTTTGACAATTTCGGGCGCTTTATTTTCCTTTTTGACGTCGGACAACATGTTTTTCAGCGAAATACCTTTAGGCGCTTCGGGTATGGCAGCGGTCTCCGGTTTTTTCTGTACGACAATCTGTTCCGTATTCGTCGCGGGTTTTGCTTCTACATTTTGTTCAGAGGATTCGTTTTTTTTTTCAGTTCCTATATACGACAAGTTCAACAAAGTCAATTCGACAAGCAAACGGGGATTTCCGCTGAGTTTGTATTCCATTTCGCATTTATTGACGATATTCAATGCTTCATACAGAAAATCTACCAAACACGCAGCCGATTGCTGTTTGTAGCGTTCCGCAATGACCTGTCCGACTTCGAGTAACGATATCGTCCGAACATCTTTACACACAAGCAAATCTCTGAAATGCGAATTTAGTCCCGAAACAAAATGTTGAGCATCAAATCCTTTTTTAAGAACTTCGTCGAAAATCATATACGATTCCACGTAATTGTGGGTCATAAGAGCATCGGTCAGCCTGAAATAGTATTCATAATCAAGCACGTTCAAATCTTCGATAACGGCTGAATACGTAACATTATTTCCACAGAACGATACAACGCGGTCGAATATCGACAGCGCGTCCCTCATTGCTCCGTCGGCTTTCCGGGCGATTATGTTGAGTGCGTCGGACTCGCAAGTAACTCCTTCTTTTTGAGCGATATCTTTAAGGTGAGAAACAATATCGCCGATAGTTATCCGGTTGAAATCGTATATCTGACACCGCGACAATATTGTAGGTATAATTTTATGCTTTTCGGTTGTTGCCAAAATAAATATCGCATACGAGGGCGGTTCCTCAAGGGTTTTGAGAAATGCGTTGAAAGCCGCCGCCGACAGCATGTGAACCTCGTCGATGATGTACACGCTATATTTGCCGATTTGCGGCGGAACTCGCACCTGTTCGACCAACGTGCGGATATCGTCCACCGAATTGTTCGACGCCGCGTCGAGTTCGTGTATGCAGTACGACCTGCCTTCGGAAAACGAACGGCACGATTCGCATTCGCCGCAAGCTTCCATATCGGCGCCAGGGTTCAAACAGTTTATTGTCTTAGCGAAGATACGTGCGCAAGTTGTTTTGCCGACGCCTCGCGGTCCGCAAAACAGGTATGCATGACTTAGATGCCCTCTCTGAATTGCGTTTTTCAGAGTAGCGCCAATCGTAGATTGCCCGACTACCGAAGCAAACGATAATGGCCTGTACTTTATTGCCGATACAACGAATTGTTCCATTGCGCAAAATTAATATTTTCTTCTCATATACAAAACAAAATAATCATGCGCATTATTTTATGCAATATAATCAGTTGTGTTTTATGATATTCCGATTTTATGCAGAAGTTTTGCAACGGCGGTTTCGACCGAATGTTCGCTGCTTAGAAGACGAATAAATTCACTGCCGATAATCGCTCCGCCGGCATTTGCGAATGCTGCATCGAGCGTCGTTTTGTTCGATATTCCGAAACCTATCAGGCGGGGATTTTTCAAACGCATAGCGTCGATTCTTCTGAAATAGTCGAGCGTTTTTTCATCGAAACGAGCTTTGGCTCCGGTAGTTGAGGCTGTCGAGACCATGTAGATGAAGCCCGAAGTGTTTTCGTCTATCAAACGTATTCTTTCGTCCGAGGTTTCGGGGGTTATAAGCATAATAAATTCTATTCCATACTTTTTACCTAAGGATTTGAAACTTGTCATGTAGTCGTCAAAAGGCAGGTCGGGAATGATAACTCCGTCGATGCCCGTTTTGCTGCACGCCTCGCAAAACTCTTCTATGCCAAACTGCATGACCGGATTGAGATATCCCATCATTATCAGAGGGATATTTGCGGTATTGCGTATGTTTTCGAGTTGAGCGAACAGTTTTTTCAAGCTCATCCCGTTGTTGAGCGCCGCCGTTCCGCTTTGTTGGATTACGGGACCGTCTGCCATAGGGTCGGAGAAGGGAATGCCAATCTCTACCATATCGACGCCCTGTCGTTCAAGTTCTTCGACGATTACCGAAGTATCGTCGAACTGTGGATATCCTGCCGTGAAATAGACCGACAGAATGTTTTTTTGTTTCTCTTTAAATAGTTTATATATCCTGTTCATTCGGTGTTTGTTTGAAAAAATTCAATAATTTCTTTATTTTCGCAACATCTTTCAGCCCCGGAGAAATCTCGAAACCGCTATTGACGTCGATACCAACGCATAACTCATGCCGGTTATTTTTGATATTTACTACGTCGTCGAGTGTAATTCCTCCGCTTATAAAAAAAGGCTTTTTCCCTTTATAGCTTGTTAATACATTGTGGTCGAACTTGTTCCCCGAGCCGCCATACAAGTCGGTTTTTGTGTCGAAAAGAAAATAATCACAAAAATATTCGTAATCGGACACATTAGCAAAATCGTCTTCGGATTTGATGCCAAACGCTTTGATTATTTCGCACTTATATTTTGTACTCAATTCGGCGCAATACTCCGGCGTCTCATTTCCATGAAGTTGTATGGCATTTAACTTGTAATATTCTGCTGTTTCGACAACATGCTCGATTGTTGCGTTTACAAACACTCCTACCGATAATGTGTTTGAAAACAGCGATTCAAGAACTGCATGATTTAATTCTCCGGCATAACGCGGCGACTTTTCATAAAATATGAACCCTATATAATCGGGCTTTAACATCGATACTTCTGCTATGTTTATCACATTCCGCATTCCGCATATCTTTATCTTCATCAATTTCACCTTCTTCATTACATCTAACTCTCTTTACAGCGCGCAAAGGTATTAATTTGTTTGGAAATCGAAAACTGAGAATTGAAAAATCGTTCTTATTTTAGATTTTAGATTTACGATTTTAGATTTGGGCGATGCCAGCCGTTCATTGTTCATAGTTCATCACAGTCAAATGCACTCTTTATTGCGGATAATTTTTGCGTTAACTGATTTTTGATTATATTTGCGTTTTAATTTAATAAGGTTATATGGATTATGGAAGCGATATTAGACCCTCAAAAACAGTATACATACGCCGATTACTTGACATGGTTGGACGATAAACGGCGCGAATTAATAAACGGTTTTGTCAATATGATGTCCGCGCCTAAGATTAAACATCAAGAAATCAGTATGAATTTAAGCGGTGCGTTGTTTATTATTGTCAAAAAAAACAAAGGCAAATGTAAAGTTTATCCGGCGCCGTTTGATGTTCGACTGCCTAAGAACGGCGAAAAAGACGACAATCAGATTTACACCGTTGTTCAGCCGGACATTTGTATTGTCTGCGACCCTGCGAAATTAGAAGATGAGCGAGGTTGTCTCGGCGCACCCGATTTTATCGCTGAAATACAGTCTCCTTCGACAGCCAAATATGACTTGCACGAAAAATTTATGCTCTACGAAACCGTTGGCGTACGTGAGTACTGGGTTGTTTTTCCGTATGATAAAAGCATTATGCAGTTCGTTTTGCAGCCCGATGGAAAATACGACAACGGAACATTATACGAAACAGGAAAAATTCCGGTAACCATTTTCGACGGTATTGAAATTGATTTGAATGATATATTTTAATAAATCACAAAAATCAAAGTTCATCCGTCAATACTATCACTATGCTGTACGACTCTTCGTTCAGACAACCGCTGTCCGTCTTGTAGGTGAACTTCACTATTTTGGTATTAACTCCGTCGTAGTAGGGTATGTCATTATCTTTGTAGATACCCTTGCCGTTCATCACCACTGCGCCGGCGTGGGTCGGCGATGTTGATTCCGTCACATAGTCGTCGATATTTTGCGGAGTTCCGTCGGATTTAACGGCATGGTACGTCCATGAGCCGCCCGCTTCGAGACCGAAGAGTTGATTGATATTCACCGCTTCGGAATAGAGGTAGCACATCGCAATTGTGTCTTTGAGAGGACGCATTTTGCCGTCCTTCAGCATTTCGAGATAGACTTTCCGTTTCTGTTCGCTTACGCATCGGCTTGTTACTGTGTACGTCAAGGTATGTATTCGCGACGGGGCGAGGACGCTTGTCGAGATGATGCCGGCGGGAGAACTTATCGGTATGCTCGGTATTTGATGCGACCACTGGATATCAGTGATGATGTCGGTCGTGTCGATATATTTTGCAAGATTGATGTTGC
>JAIRLF010000157.1 GCA_031259655.1 Prevotellaceae bacterium | reverse complement strand
GGTATCCGTCCCGCCGGTCTCGGCGGTGTACCAGACCAGCGTATCATTCCCGGTGAGTTGCGGCTTGACGATCGTATGGAGGCTGCCGTTATAGCAGGCCACGACGTCGTTGATCAGGGGGGCGTCGGGTGCTGGGCAGGCGTTTATCCGAAGCATCCCCGTGGCGCACTGCGAGGCGGGGAGGCCGTTGTCTTTCGCGTGGTAGACGATCTCGAACGTGTAACAGTCGGTGACGGTTGCGTCGGGCAGAAGCGTCAGCGTGACGGTCGAATCGGCGGCGTTGACGGTCAGTGAGGCGAGCGTCGTGTCGTCGGCGTTGAGGAACTCTGCGGCGGTCAGGTAGATCACGTCGCCTTCCGCGTCTGTGTCATTCGCCAGCACGTTAACCGTGGCCGGCAGCGACGGTAGGGACGGTAGGGACAAGACGCACAGCGTCGCTTCGTCGTCCTGCGTCGTTGGGGCGATATTGACGTTGCACTCCATGATCGACGGACGGGTCAGGCCGGTGGAGAATTGCAGGGCATACGAATCGGGGGTATAATCCAGCGGCATCGTCGTCGTATAGCGAGCGGATAACAATTCAACGGCGTTGTTGGGGTCGTCCACTATGCCGACCTCTACGTCGTAGGCAAGGACGACGTATATCCTGCCGTCGGGGCCTAACTTCAAGCCTCCGCCGCGGCCGTGTCCTGCCGATCCCGTATAAGTCCAGTATTCAAATTCGTCGACATAATCCAGCGAGTTCGGCGTTATGGTGTATTGGCATAACTTTGGCTTGTGGCCGCCTTCTGTTGTATAACCTGCGGCATAGAGTTGGGAGCCGTCGGGCGAGAACTCTACGCCGTAGGCAATCCCGTCGACCGGATGAGTAGTAGTACGCAGATTGGACAATTCTCCTGTGGCGGGGTTGAAATCGAACACGTCAACCGTCTTGTCGTCCGAATTGGCTATTGCGATGCGGTCGTGTTGGGGGGAAGCCTTCAATGTATAGGTATGGCAGTTGGGGGACGTGGAGGTTTCTGCGGAGTGTATCACGGCGCCGATTAGCGGATTGGGGGCGGTTACGTCCACCTCGCGGACGTGCAGTTTGTGATGCGCCTCGTCGTCGTCGTAGTATGCGTATATGAGCCAATATTTATGAAGCTCGTTCGTGGCGAGCAGTTCAATGGATTCGGACATGTGCGCGGAGGCGGATTCTATTTCCGTGGAATCGGTGATGTCGCCCCGGCCGTGATCTTCGTTCATATCTACGGTGTAAGCCTTCAAACCTCTGCGGCCGCCTTCATACGAGTTTGTCACGGAGAAGAGCAGGTAGCGGTTCTCGCCCATGTAGCAGGCGGCGAGGCCGTCGGCTACGGACTGGTTTCCCATGAAAGCGCCGTTCGGCATCGAATCGTGCAGGTTGTTGTACAGTTGGTCGTGGCTTGAGTAGAAGATGACTTGGCCGTCGCAGTAGGGCGAGGACACCACTAACGAGTTCTCGTGCGACTGGACTTTCGATTCGCCCGAAGCGTCCCGGGCCGTGTAGCTACCGCCATTGTTCACGAAGCGCAGGCCCTGCGAGTTTTTGCCGTAATACCAGACGTCGTCCACGAAGGCCGAGCCGGAGGCGTTGACCGTGATATAAACTTTGGCTTCGCTCTCTTCTACCCCTCCGCAGGTTACGACGTATGTCAGGCTGTCGAGGCCCGACCGGCTGCCGGTGTATTCGATCTCGTTATTTTCGTTGACTGCAAAATACGTACCGTTTTCCGGCGGGACAAGGACACTTACCTCGGCTGTCGCACGGCAATCCGGATCGAAGATATCGTTTGCCAAAACGTCTATCACGAGCGGCATGGCGTCGCAGGATGTCGCAACGGTATCCGGCGTAGCGCAGACTGCGCGTACTGTTACCGTGATTATATCGCTGAAAGCCGTGCATGAGCCGACTGTTGCACTTCGGCGAAAATACGTTGTCTCTTTCAGATTGGAAGGGGTGTATATCGTATCTGTTGCGCCCGGAATATCCTCAAATGTTGAATTATCCGTACTGTACTGCCACAGATAGGTGATTGCGCCGTTTACGGGGTTGGTTTTTGCCGTGTCCAATGAAGTGAAGGATGTCGGTTGGGTGTTATAACAAATTGTTTGGTCGGACGCTATACTGCCACCGTCGATTTCTATTATATTAGTGAAAGAACTCCAACCTGTGGAGTCTTGATATGCCGCTTTTGAGCCGCAGGGGACATACACAGGAATATTTTTCGGGACAGAATTGAAAGAGGTACTCTCAGTCACAGGAGGACTAACTTTGTTTGCATATATTGCTTTTAAATTGCTGCAATTTCGAAAAGCGATAGAATCAATAGTCGTTACCGAACTGGAAATGGTTAATGAGCCAGTGAAGCCGCTACACCCCTGAAAAGCGCTAATTCCAATATAAATAACCGAATCGGGAATTGTTAATGAGCCTGCCAATGTAAAGTTATCTTACCTGCCAACGCGATACGCCCCTATCGGCGCACACACCGGTGTATTTGTAAGGACGTCCTTGTCGTCTCTATGGATGGATTCTGTTATACTACTTTATTACTTTTTACTTTCTTATCCTTAACATTAGCTACGGCGACGAGTGAGGCGAGGTATCCGATGACAGCGACGGAAGCGACCACCAAAATCAAATCGGTGAAAAGCGTTTTCACCGGATATGCATTGATAAGGAGGCTATTGCCGGGGAGTTTCAGCAGTCCGAAATGTTGCTGTAACAAACATACCGACAGTCCTATCAGCAAACCTGTAGCTATACCGGCGAAAGTGATTAACAGTCCGACCAGGAGGAATATTCTTCGAATCAGTTTATCGGAAGCGCCCATGCTTTTCAGGGTAGCGATATCGTCCTTTTTTTCGGTTATCAACATCGAGAGCGAGCCGGATATGTTGAAGGATAAAATCGTGACAATCAAAATCAAAATTGCATACACAATCAGTTTTTCCGATTTCATCATTCGGTACAGAGCTTCGTTTTGTTGACGGCGCGTTTTCACCTGCATCTCTTCGCCGACAATGGCGGCGACCGTCTTTTGCGCTTTGTTATAGTCGGTTCCGCGTTTCAATTTAATTTCGATAGCCGAAGCCTGCGATTGGCGTTCGAGCAGTTCCTGGACAAATTCGAGGGGAGCAAAGACATAAGTCTCGTCGAAACTCTTTTCGACCTCGAAAATACCGGAAGGCAACAAACTCAAGCTATTAATAGAAGCGGCAGGATTGTTTAACGACACTTTTCCCTCGCGTTTCGGGACGTTGACATACACCGGCTCTTCCATCCGAAGGCTGAACAGCCCGAGTTTTGCGGCTACTCCATAACCGAAAACTGCGGCAGGGTAATCGTCCCTGTACATCCGGAAACTACCGTCGCCCATCGAATAAGCCAACGGAGTGTTTGCCTCGTAATTTTTGTCGACGCCGCGCATCATGGCGATTGTTTGCTGTTCTTTGTATTTGAGCAAAACATTTTCGTCGAGAGTGAGCGCCACATTCTCTACTTCGGGAAGAGCGGCGATTTTGGCGATATTTGTCTCGTCAATGACAAAAGTTTTGCCCTTCGCCGGAGTGATTTTCAGTTCGGGGTCGAAGATGCTGTATATCGAGCCTGTGAGGTTTTCGAACCCGTTGAACACCGACAAAACAATCAGCAGAGCCGCAGTTCCGCACACCGTCCCGATAAGGCTGATATACGAAACCATATTGATGATATTCAACGACCTTTTCGACCGTAAATAACGTAAAGCTATGAAAAACGAAAGATTCATTTTGCGACAGTCTTTACAAATAATTTTCAATTAATTCGTTGTAGTCAAACAAATCGTCGTCGTCTTTGTCTTTGTCATAATCGTCGTCATCGTCCTCGTCGAGGTTCTCGTCCTTGTTGACATGTATATGTCCGTTGATATTGTCGTCGACTTTTTCGCTGAATTGCCCCGGCGCGTCGCCTTTGCTTTGAGCGACGACAGGATAAGATACTCTCGGCAGTTCGTCGGTTTCGCCCTGAAACTCGATATCCAACGAGCGGTCGTTAAACAAGTCGAAAGTATAGAGCAGTTTTTCCATACCATTACTGTTCAATTCTTCCAGAGTAACCATATCCATTGCTCCGTGTCCCATATCGAACAGTGAATAGCTTTTGATTTTTCTTTCGTCGCGGTCGAGGAGAAAGAAGAGGCTTTGTTGAGAATCGTCGAAATCCAGTTCGGACACGATAAATCTCTTAAAATCGAACAGCGAATATTTCGACGGGACGTGGTATTCTCTCATGAAATTCCTGTTATTCTTTATTCCAATGATAAATGAGTAAATCATAAAGTTCCTTTTAAAAGCACAAATGTACAAACATTTCTTTAAACATATATTAAATTGCTGATATTATTTTTCAGCTCAGTCGATATTTCTTGACATCGAAGCGTTTACAAACAGCGCATCGCCTATTTCGTCGAAATCGCCAAAGAAGGCGACGGGTTCGTGTTTGACGATTTCTTCTCTGAACCCGACTATTGTCAATCCCGCATATTTGGAATGTTGCGTTATGATTTCGCCGATTGTCTGATTTTCGACAAACGTAACTATTTCGATATTGGTCAGAGTGATGGGCAAACGTCCGGCGGCAATCCGTTCTTCGAGACCTTTTTTCGTCTCTTCTTCTTTTCCTGCCGGGCTGACGTTGAATATTTTGATATAGCCCTTACTCCAGTCGGGATGCGAGAGGATGATGTATCCCAATAAAATCATCAGGTTGGCGTTTTTTTCGTCGGTCGGTCTGATCCAGACATGAATGCCGTTTCGGTATTTGACGGGAGAACTCGAAGTTCCCAGAATACAAATATCGAAATCGCCCGATTTCACGAGGTTGATATTATCGAGTATTCGTCCGAGTTCATCGGTTCTGTTTTTGTCGTATTCGAATATCACCATATTGTTTTCCATACCCGAAATCGACGGCGATTGAATGACTTGCGCAATAGCCGATGTATACGAGGGCGAAATCATTGTGTCGATATAGAGAGCGTTTCCCCGTTCGCGCTGTTCGATAAGCTGAGCGAGTATTTTTCGCGATTCGAGATACGTGTTTTTACTGTAATATCCTTCGATATAGTGGAAATAAGTACCGAATCCGTGTTTATGACTGATCCATTTCATCAGTTCCAGCACTTTTTCGCGTTCAAACGAATTTTGGGAGATACAGATTGCCGCCGGACGCCATTCTTCGTCGTCCAATCCCGAATGATTTTTTTGCATGTATACCTGTAGCCGTCTGTTCAACTGAAAAATCGAGCCTTTAAAAATGTTTACAAGACCTTTCTGGTCTTTGTTATAGTGTTCGACAATCAGATACAGCGCGACAATAGTGGCGTACGCCAAAATGGTGTACAGCGAATCGATTCTGAACATCACCCACACCGACAGCAAAAAGCCGCTTAACGAGATATACCACTTCGATTTGAAACGAGGTCGATACGAGGGCGGCGACCCGAAATGGTTGAGAAACGAAATCAGACACAGCGTCCCGTAAGATATCAGGAAAAACATGGATATAATCCCCGCGACCGCATCGACATTGCCCATGACGACGAAAACAAGCGCCAGTAAAAATGTTACGATACTTGCGTTGACCGGCTCGCGCGTTTTTCCCCGTCCTCTTGCAAGAAAAATATTTATCCGCCTGACCGGGAAACTTTTATCGAGCGCTATCGCCTGAAGCGTGCGCGGAGCAACAATGAACGAGCCTATTGCCGACGATATGGTGCACGAGGCAAGCCCGAACGGGATAATCACCGCCCCCCAGACTGCAATTTTCGACATGACGAGTTGATTGTCGGTCAAATCGCCGGCAGGAGCCGAAACTGCTAATTTCCATACGACCAGCACATACACTATCAGTCCGGTAAGCGTCCCCGCTATTGTTCCCAGCGGAATCGACTTCGCCGGATTACGCAGGTCGCCGCTCAGTCCCACGCCCGCCGTAATGCCGGTGAACGCCGGGAAACAGATTGCAAATATCACAAAGAACGAGTCTTTGTTCAAAAACCGCAGATTGTCGATAACCGCCACGTTTCCCGAATCGCTTTCGACTATCGGTTTGCCGATGAAAAAGAACAGTAGCGACAGGATAAGTATGGCATTCACGATGTAGAGCAGTTTCATCCCCAGCCCCGTCCCCTTTTTCAGGATAGTGTACGACAGAAGGCAAAGCGCAGGCACGCTGATGACCTGTCGGGGAAGTTCGAACTCGAAACTGCGTTTCCACCAGTTGAACACGGGCTCAAAAGCTTCGGTGAACGCAATGACATAAAAAGCCACGCTGACGGCTTGCGAAACGTACAGGGCTATCCCTATGGTCGACCCGATTTTCAACCCGAACGAACGGGAGATGATGAAGTATTCGCCGCCGCCTTCGACGCGGGTATTTGTCGAAATCTCGGATATGGCAAGAGCCGTCGGCATCGTTATCGCATGTCCGAGAATGATTATCAAAATCACGCCAAAAAAGCCCAACACGCCTGTCGCATAACCGAATCGCAAAAACAGTATCGCGCCAAGTATTGTCGATATGGCGGTCAGATAAACCGGCGCCGTGCCAAATCCGGTCTCTTTGCTATGTGTTTTATTCTCTGTATTCATATCTTGTCTGAATCGGAATTTTCAGAATGTTCAGAATTCTGTTTAATTCTAAAATTCTGTAAATTCTGATTTAAATTCATATCCTGCTTTCACATCCATTTTTCCTGTTTATACCATTTTATAGCTTCTTCCGTACCTCTGTCGAGGTCGTATTCGGCTTTGAAATTAAAATCGTCCTGTGTAGGTTTGATTTCGCATTTCCAATTCATTACTCTTAGAATCCTGTATTTGTCTTTGTTCAAAGTAGGGGTTTGCCCGAACCATCCGCAAACGGCGTCGAGCGAATACGAAATCAGTTTCACCAAAAACAGCGGCACACGCAGTTTCAGCGTATGTTTGCGTCCGAGATGCTTTTTCACTATAGCCGCGTATTCTTTGCCGGTATACTCTTTACCGTCGGAAACGAAGTAACCTTTCCGGACAATATCGCTCCTGCAAGCCGAAAGCGCCAGCGCCGCCAGGTCGCGGACGTAAATAAAAGTCAGATGCTGCGTCCCAAAACCCATAGCCGGCTCGATGCCGTTCGCGACGGTCTTGTTGAAGACAAAATAGTCTTTTTCGCGGGGTCCGTATACTCCTGTCGGTCGCAAAAAGATGTACGGGAAATCCGGCAGCGAGGCAATAAACCGTTCGGCTTTCAGTTTGCTTGTTCCGTAAAGGGTGTCCGGCTTCGGCTCGTCGGAGAGCATTATCGGCTTCCCTGTTTTGGAGTCGCCCGGTCCCCACGCCGACAGACTGCTTATGTACACAAATTTGTCGGGTACGGAATCGGATTCGATTAATGCTTCGACGAAATTTCGCGTGTATCCGTAATTTATCCTGTCGAAATCGTTTTTGTTCTTGCACTTTGTTACGCCCATACCGTGTATGATATAGTCGAATTTGCCGTGCAGGTTTTTCAACTCCGTCAGCTGTTCCGCAAGCTGCTTTTTATCGCTGTATTTTAAATCGACAAATTTTATTCTTTCGTCTTTGAGGTACTGCCTGCTGCTTGTGGCTCTGATTCCGGCGTATGTGTCAAATCCCCGATTAAGGGCTTCTTCTACCATGAAGCTCCCTATAAATCCTGCCGCTCCTGTGATTAAAACTTTCATGTCGTTTAATATTCTAAGATATTTATATTTTCGGTATACTGTTCGTTATCATTATCATCATTATCGTTATTAAAAGTCTGTTCTTCGAGTTTTTGGAAGAAGTTTTTCACGAAAAGCGTTTTCTTTTCATTGAAAGGCTCGTCTTTTTCACGAAAACTGTTCTCAATGCTACGGATGTATTCGAGATGCAGTTCGTCGTAGAGAACCCGTTTCAGCGCGGGAATCTGTTCGATATCGACTTCGTAGAAGAAACTCAGCTTGTCCATACCCAGATATTTCAGGTCTTCGTTCGACAGATGCAGACGGTCGTACAAAATCCGCCCTTCGGGAACAGCGTTGCTAAGCAATGGCAAAAGCGTGAGTACAAGCAGATTTTCGCCTTCGATTGTGAAAGCGAAATAGCCTATCGTTTTTATTTCGCCTTTGATAGGCATGACGCATGCGATGAGTTGCATCCCGTTGGGAGCGCGCACGATGCGCTGTATTAGCATGAGCGAAAGGACAAAAAATTCGTTTCGCAGAATTGGAAACAGCGTGTCAATGCGTTCTTTGAAACGGTGAATGGCGTGCGACTGTATATAAATGTTCAGTATCCTGTCGTGTTCTACGTTCGGCAATATTTTGCTGATTTCGATGGTGGCGCCTGTGCATGGCTGACTTTGACACTGTCCCATGGCTATACGATAGGCTGTGCGTTCGATGTTTCGGTATTTGAAACGCAGGGTTTGACATTCGTGCGCTGTGATGGGCACTACCTGCTGGAAACAGCTTGTCGGACCTGTCGGAAGCGGGATGTCGCTCACCTGTTGCCCGTAGATGCGGAAGTTAGGCTGCGAAAGCACGATTGACGTCAGTTTTATTTTCTGGATTATAAATTCCTGAAGCTTGAAGAAAACGTCTTTAGTTTCAAAAACTTTGCGCAGTCGTTTCGCTGTTTCCTGTTGCAGCGACGGCAGGTTGTCGGTGAAATCTTTTGCGGTAAACATCGACAGTAACGACAGTCCTACCGTTGCCATATCCATCCATGTTATGCCCAGTTCTTCATCGAAATACATCCGTCGCATGTCTATAATCAATCTTTCCTGTATGTGACGGATATATTGTTTCGGCACTTTATGCCCCTGCGCTGCCACAATGCGCGGAGGTAATATCACAATGCGGAAAATGTCCTGTTTCTGGCGTTTCGTGAATATGTCAAAGGTCGAATCGTCTTCACCCAAAGACTGTAAAATACGCCGCGCCATGGCATAACATGCGTTCAAATATGTTGTCGAATGTTTGCCTGTTACAACTTTCCGCTGAGTTGCCGGCTGTACTTTCTTTTTCTTTTTCTTTGTCACTGTTCCGTTTTATGTTTTTATAACACTATCGTATTTTCCTGAAATTAGTATGCAAA
>JAIRLF010000071.1 GCA_031259655.1 Prevotellaceae bacterium | reverse complement strand
TGCACTACTTTTTCTTTAAAGCAAATACTGTACCGTACGTAACGTTTACGACTTTTTGTCACTCCTTTTTCCATTTTTTCCTGCTTTTTTGTGTAAACCTATTTCAGGACATGACAGCGCGTCAGCCACTCTTAGTTCTTAGTTTTTAGTTCATAACTTTCTTTGTGTCGGCAGCATATTATTACATCGCGAGCCTATATTTTTGACCCATCCGAGCGGGACGCCGTGATATGTAATCAGGATAAATCCTTTGTCGGCGTTTGTTGTAGGAGCGAACAGCGTTTCTTTTTTCAAGAACTTCAGAGCTGTAGCATCATCGACATCCCAGACGGTAAAATTGTTTACATTAATTTCCGTAGAATGAGCAAAATCGAGTGAAGGAATCAACTCTTTTCCCTTCATTGTGCATATTTCTGTTCCCGACGAAAGAGTGTGTACGGTTTTAGCGATAAATTCCACATCGGCGGCGAATTTTTCGGGAAGCATATAGATACGGTCATTACGACGGATATATGCAAACGACGTTTCGCCTTGCCTTATCCATGAGTTAAGTTCCGAGATTTTCGCAAGACGCTTTGTTTTTTTTGTGGAATTTTGTTTCGATTCGCCGTTTTTACGGATTAACGAAAGAAACAGACCCTCGCTTTTGGTTTTGTGCGGAAAAAAGCGGCAGGCATGGATATTTTTGTCCACAGAAGGCGCTATTCCCTCAAACGCCGACATATCAACGGGAATCGATTCGGCGCCAAGCGTTTCTACAATAAATCGAATCAGGTTTTCGTTTTCCTCGCGATTGTAAGTACACGTTCCGTACAACATAAATCCCCCCGGTTTAAGAGCATCCCATACATCTCGGACAATTCTCAACTGTCGTGTTTCGCAATGTTTTACGTTTTCGGGCGACCATCCTTTCAACGCTTCGGGTTCTTTCCGGAACATACCCTCGCCCGAACATGGAGCGTCGACAAGAATAAAATCGAAAAAGCTATTAAGTCTCCGAAACATTGCAGGGTCGCAAGAAGTAATCATCGTGTTAGCATGTCCCCATTTGCCGGTATTTTCTTTGAGCGCCGAGGTGCGCGAATGAATGACTTCGTTGCAGACGAGCAAACTGTCGGGAAACAGCGAAATCAAATGCGTAGACTTACCCCCCGGAGCTGCGCAAAGGTCTAATATATAGTCGATATTGGCATATTGTTTCACTGTATTTACGCACTGTTCCACAAACATCGAAGCCGCTTCCTGCACATAATAAGAGCCGGAATGAAACAAGGGGTCGAGCGTAAACGAGGGTCTTTGTGCAAGATATACCCCAGACTTGCACCAGGGAATTGAAGATTCGAAATCGAAAGCCGGAAATCCCGCCGTCGACGGTAATTTGACGCCCTCATTTAACCTTATACTGACCGGCGAAACCTTATATAACGAAGATTCAAATTCGGGATATTCATCTCCCAAAAGAACTTTCATATTCTTGCTAAAAGCTTCGGGCAGCGCTATATTATTCTCCATTTTTAATCCTTAATTAAGGCGCAAAAGTAATAAAAATCGTGTTTTTAATTCGTAGTTTTTAATTTATTTATACCTTTGCCGCATAAATTTTATTGTATAAATGGTATATAATTTTGATGAAACAGTTAATCGCAAGAATACAAACTGTGAGAAATGGGATAATTGCACAGAACGTTTTGGGCGAAATGATTTGTTGCCTCTGTGGGTTGCAGATATGGATTTCAAGACTCCAGATTTTATAATCAGCGCCCTGAGACAGCGGCTGGAGCACGAAATTCTGGGGTATCAGGTTCGTCCCGAATCGTTTTATACGGCGACGGCAAACTGGTTGCAACAACGGGGATGGCAAATAGCTCCGCAGAACATCTGTTTCAGTCCGGGAATTGTTCCGGCTATCAATTTTGCAGTAGACATATTTAGCAATCCGGGCGACAAGATTTTGATAAACACTCCCGTATATCATCCTTTCATGAATGCAGTCAACAATCATGACCGCGTGCTGGTAAAAAGTTCGCTGGTAAATTCCGGAGACGGTTATTACACTATTGATTTCGACGATTTCGAAAAAAAACTTGGCGAGGGAGTAACGATGTTTATTATGTGCAGTCCGCATAATCCCGTCGGCAGAGTCTGGACTTTGGACGAGTTGAAGAAAATCGGGGAACTGTGTTTGAAATACAATGTGTTGATTGTATCGGATGAGATACATTCCGATTTGGTTTTCGAACCGAACAGGCACATCTATTTCGCTTCGATTTCCGAAGAGTTCGCTAATCAGGCTGTAACTTTCATCGCGCCAAGCAAAACGTTCAACGTGGCGGGATTATCTTCGTCCGTCGTGTATTCGGACAATCCGGTTTTGCTGAAGAAGTTCCGTACATACATTAACCGTCAGAGCCTTTCGGCGGGAACAATATTCGGCGATATCGCTTTGGAAGCTGCATATACGCACGGTAACGAATGGCTGTCGCAACTGTTGAAATATCTCGAAGCCAACTGCGAATATGTTGTCGACTATCTCGCAAAACATATCCCGCAAATCAAAACCCGCAAACCCGAAGGAACGTATCTTATGTGGCTTGATTGCAGCGCGCTGAACATGACTTCGGAGCAGATACATGAATTTATGGTATCGAAGGCGGGAATAGCCGTGAACCCCGGAGGTATGTTCGGCGACGAAGGCAAACTGTTCGTGCGATTGAATATCGCTACTCAACGGGCTATACTGGAACAGGCTTTGAACAACCTGCGAAATGCTGTGGAACAGATAGAATCATTGAATTAAAATAAATAAAAATAATAATATAAAACAGGTACAAAAATGAAAATAGTGAATTTTATTACAGCAGGCATATTATGTATATGTTTGGTTTTTTCCGGTTGCGAAGCAATTAAAAACACGAGCAGCTCGGTGAAAGGTGGAGCTATCGGAACAGGAGCCGGCGCAGCAGTGGGCGCCGGAGTTGGAAAGCTTGCGGGAAATACTGCCGTAGGCGCCATTATCGGAGCTGTTATCGGCGGCGCAACAGGCGCCCTTATCGGTAACAAAATGGACAAACAACGCAAGGAGTTGGAGAAAATCGAAGGCGCAAAAGTCGAAACCGCTAACGACGGCGAGGCTATCAAAGTAACCTTCGAATCGGGTATTCTGTTTGCTACAAATTCCAGCGCTTTGAGCAACGCCTCGAAAGTGTCGTTGACAAAATTTGCCGAAAGTCTGAAAACAAATCCCGACACTAATATCGAAATTTTCGGACATACGGATATCACAGGTAGCGATGCCGTCAATATTCCCTTATCGCAACAGCGGGCTGCTTCGGTACAGTCGTATCTCATCGCGCAGGGCGTAAGTTCGAACAGACTGATTTCGTTCGGAAAAGGTTCTTCCGAACCGGTGGCTTCAAATGATAGCGCTACCGGACGCGCACAAAATCGTCGCGTCGAAATATATATCCTTGCCGGCGCGCAAATGATACAGGATGCGCATTCGGGAACACTGAAATAACGGGAATGAACGTATTAATTAAAAAAGTAAAGAATATGAAAACAGTTAAATTTATTGCACTTGCAATATTTGCATTAGCAATGTTGAACTCGTGTACGGAAGGAGATTCGAGAGACCCGTATTATGACGAAGAATATCATGAAACATGGTATACCGAAATACTCGAAGTGAGAGCCGGTGATTGGAAATTAAGAGGAGGAGTGAATGACATAGGTTCCTACTATGAATATATTTTTCCTGATTTTCCGTATGCAGATGGTATTATAAATGTTTATATGTATACAGACTTCGGAACATCATCGGAAACACAAATTCCATTGCCATACACGGATTACAGAGTAGATGTTTTGGGAAACGGCGACGAAGACCATTATTCCGTTCAATATTCGTATGATATTGCGAAAGATGGAACAATTGCTTTCAAAATTTATATAAGCAATTATATGACGGAGCATTTGGAACGCTTACTTCTAACCGAACATTTTAGAGTAGCTATAATTTATTAAAAAAATAAAAAATAAAGACATGAACAATTCAATTTTTCGGTTTGCAAGACCGTTAAATGAACCGGTATTGAATTATACTCCCGGTTCGCAGGAAAGAACAGCCATCGAAGCCGAACTGAAACGCCAAAACGGAACAGTGATTGATATTCCGTTGATTATCGGCGGCAAAGAAATTCGCACAGGCGAGGTCGGAACAGTAGTAGCGCCACATAATCACGCTCATGTGCTGGCGACATACCACAAAGCCGGAAGCGCGGAAGTCGCCAAAGCAATCGAAGCGGCAATGGAAGCGCACAAAAAATGGTCGCGACTGCCGTGGGAAGAACGCGCCTCGGTCTTACTGCGCGCGGGCGAGTTGCTTGCCGGAAAATACCGCTACATAATCAATGCGGCGACAATGCTCGGGCAAAGCAAAAACGCTTATCAGGCGGAAATCGATTCGGCTTGCGAGTTAATCGATTTCTTACGGTTTAACGTCCATTTTGCTTCGGAAATATATTCGGTGCAGCCCGATTCGAACACTCAAGCGATAAACAGACTCGAATACCGTGCGTTAGAAGGTTTCGTCTATTGCGTATCGCCATTCAATTTCACATCGATTGCGGGAAACCTCAACGCTTCACCCGTGCTCATGGGGAATGTAACCGTTTGGAAACCGGCGACAACAGCCATACTGTCAAACTATTATCTGATGAAAATATTTCAGGAAGCGGGACTGCCCGACGGAGTAATCAATTTCGTACCCGGACAGGGATCGGTGATAAGCAACGTCGTTCTGAACAACGAAAACTTTGCAGGAATACATTTTACCGGCTCGACAAGGACGTTCAACGGAATGTGGAAAACCGCAGGCGCAAATCTGGAGAAATACAGGTCGTACCCGAAACTTGTCGGCGAAACAGGCGGCAAGGATTTTATTTTCGCTCATCCTTCGGCGGACAAAAAGGCGCTGCTTACCGCTTTAATCAGGGGAGCGTTCGAGTTTCAGGGACAAAAATGCTCCGCAGCTTCGAGAGCTTATATTCCCGAATCGCTGTGGGCTGAAATGAAAGACGAACTGGTTGTCAAAACCAAAGAACTGAAACAGGGCGCGCCCGAAATATTCAGCAATTTCGTCAATGCCGTTATCGACGAAAAAGCTTTCGACAGCATAACTGCATACATCAACAAGGCAAAAGAATCGAACCGCGCCGAAATTATCGTCGGAGGCGGAAGCGACAAATCAACGGGATACTACATCCAACCGACGGTGATTGTTACATCCGACCCGCATTTCGTTACGCTCGAAGAAGAAATCTTCGGTCCCGTACTGACGGTATACGTATATAAAGACGAAAATTACGAGGCTACTCTCGAATTGTGCGACAAAACCTCGCCATACGCTTTGACCGGAGCAATATTCGCAGGATGTCGTTATGCTATCGAAACGGCGAAATGCAAGTTGCGATATGCAGCCGGAAATTTCTACGTGAACGACAAACCTACGGGCGCCGTTGTCGGACAACAGCCTTTCGGTGGCGCGCGCGCTTCGGGTACTAACGATAAAGCCGGATGCCATCTGAATCTCCTGCGTTGGGTTAACCCAAGAACAATTAAAGAGACATTGACGCCCGCTACCGATTATTCGTATCCGTTTTTGGCTGACTGAGACATTAATTCGTTATTATAACATGAAAGTAAAAGTTATTAACAAATCGCAATACTCCCTGCCGCAATATGCTACTCCATATTCGGCAGGGATGGATTTGCGGGCAAATATCGACGAACCGCAAACACTGAAACCGCTCGAACGTACTCTCGTCCCTACAGGGCTGTTTATCGAACTGCCGAAGGGCTGCGAAGCCCAAATCAGACCGCGAAGCGGACTTGCTATAAAACACGGCATATCCTTAGTCAATACTCCCGGAACAATAGACCCCGATTATCGCGGCGAAATAAAAATTGTCCTGATAAACCTTTCGAACGTTGACTTCGAACTTGTCCCGGGCGAACGTATCGCGCAAATGATTGTGTCGCGTTTCGAACAGGTCGAATGGGAAGAAACCGATTCGCTTGCCGATTCGGACAGAGGAGCAGGAGGATTCGGCTCAACAGGGAAAAATTAGATTTACGATTTTTACGATTTTAGATTTTAGATTTTACGATTTTAGATTGTTGCTTACGCAAGAAGGATAATCGGAATTATTTATTTATTTACGATTTTAGATTTTAGATTTTAGATTTACGATTTTAGATTGTTGCTTACGCACGAAGGATAATCGGAATTATTTACGATAATCGTGGGCGTATGCGCCCCAAAGTAACCCAACCATAGTTCCTAGCCTGAACCAACCATAGTTCCTAGCCTGAACCAACACTGGTTCCTAGCCTGAACCAATCCTGGTTCATAGCCTAACGCATCCGGCATCCAAATACACGGCTGGCGTCAGCCAAATCTACAATCTACAATCTACAATCGTAAATCTAAACTAAGAACGGTTTGCGTCAGCCACTTTTAGTTCTTAGTTCTTAACTTTTAGTTTTTTTCAGGGTTTATATTTTGCCTGTTCGAAAATTTTGTGATAATCGTCGTCATCCATTAGTTCGCGGAGGCTTATTTTGGGGTTATTTTCCATGTATTTAGCGATTATATTGAAACCAATCCAATTGCAAGCTTTTCCGGGCGATTCGGTAGTAAATTCGGAAGTATTTGGAGCAAAGTCTGTCAGTTTTCGTATCATAAAGTGGTTGGTCGAAAAAAGTAATTTGTTTTCTATTAAAGTAATCCACATTGTTTTTTCGTTATTTTCACACCACCGGAGTTGAGCGGGAGTGAACCCGAATATATGGGTTTCGGCTTCGTCGGGTAAAATCATTTTTGTTGCATAAAGGATTTTCCCTTCGAACAGCATTCTCGAAATCAAATCATTGTTTGTTTTCGTATTCAGTTCCCAAACGTTTCCTATCCAAGTTTCGATATAATCGGAAACAATTTTTTCGGGATACATATTTTGTGACAAATACTTATGAAACCGCAAACTGTTATACAATTCATAATCGTTGCCCAAATATTTGTCCAGACCAATAGCGAGAACGCTATCTGTCAATATCACAGACTGGTTGAATCCCGAAATGTATGTGTATACTTTCGGGATATACTTATCGGGAAAATAGTATCGATAGTATTTGAACGCAGTAATGAGTTTATCGGTAAGTTTCGTTAAATCAGGATATATTTTGTTCACATCGTTGTAGGCAATTCTAACAATCGAATCGGATTTAAACATTTCGAGATATTTGGAAAACAAACTGTCTTTGCTATTTCCGATGTTAAGTATGCCATCTGTGTAATAGTCCAGGAAAATCCCGTATTTGTCACGCAAACTGTTGACGGGCATATCGAAGATATCGCGGTCTAAACGTTGTATTTCCATATTCAAGTCAATGCCGGATACATCCGGTTTTCCGTTTTTGCACGAAACCAGCAGACATGCCAAACATACGATAAAACAAAGTCTTCTCATTGCTCAAATCAAGCCGTTAGAACTGTCGGCAAGGATTTTCTTACCTTTTTCTATTGCTTCGTCTATTGTTCCTACTTGGTTGAAAGCCGATTCGGGATATTCATCGACTTCTCCGTCGAGAATCATTTTGAAGCCTCTGATAGTTTCTTCGATTGACACCATTACGCCCGGTATTCCGGTGAACGCTTCAGCCATGTGGAACGGCTGTGACAGAAATCGTTGTATTCGCCTTGCCCTCAATATCGCCGATTTGTCGGATTCCGACAGTTCTTCCATGCCCAGGATAGCTATAATGTCTTGCAGTTCTTTGTATTTCTGCAAAATCTGAATCACTCTTTGCGCCGTATCGTAGTGTTCTTCTCCGACAATCAGCGAGTCGAGGATTCTTGAAGACGATTCTAATGGGTCAACGGCAGGATAGATACCCAACTCGGAGACTTTTCTGCTCAAGACGGTTGTAGCATCGAGGTGGGCAAAAGTTGTCGCCGGAGCGGGGTCGGTAAGGTCGTCAGCCGGGACATATACCGCTTGTACCGAAGTGATTGAGCCGTATTTAGTCGAAGCGATACGTTCTTGCATAACGCCCATTTCTGTAGCCAAAGTCGGCTGATAGCCAACGGCTGACGGCATTCTGCCTAACAAGGCGGAAACTTCGGCGCCCGCCTGCGTAAAACGGAAAATGTTATCGATGAAAAACAAAATATCTTTACCTCTGCCGGTTTCGTCGATTCCTTCGTCGCGAAATGCTTCGGCGACGGTCAATCCCGAAAGGGCGACGGAAGCGCGCGCGCCCGGCGGTTCGTTCATTTGCCCGAAAATAAGGGTCGTTTGCGATTTTTTCAACTCCTCGTAATTGACAAGCGCGAGGTCCCAATTTCCTTTCTCCATTTCGTGCTTGAAGTTCTCGCCGTAGCAAATGATGTTAGACTCAATCATTTCCCTGAGAAGGTCGTTTCCTTCGCGTGTTCGTTCGCCTACGCCGGTAAACACCGAATAACCTTTGTATCCCTTGGCGATATTGTTTATCAGCTCCATGATAAGCACGGTTTTACCTACGCCGGCGCCTCCGAAAAGGCCGATTTTTCCTCCTTTTTGATAAGGAGCGAGCAAATCAATCACTTTGATTCCTGTGAAAAGAATTTCTTTGTCGGTAGATAAATCTTCGAACTTGGGCGGGTCGCGATGTATAGGGTAAGCTCCCTGTTTTGAGATGATTTGGAGGTCGTCGACAGGTTTTCCTACCACATTCAACAACCGTCCTTTCACCTGTTCGCCGACGGGCATAGTTATCGGAGAACCTAAAGCTTTAACTTCCATGCCTCTGTATAGTCCTTCAGTTGCATCAAGCGCAATTGTTCTTACGGTATTTTCTCCAATATGTTGCTGACATTCCAATATCAGCGAAGGAGCGTTTTCTCTCACGATTTTCAGTGCGTCGTGAATACGCGGAAGCTCCGATACTCCTTTAAAAACTACGTCAACAACAGGACCTATAACCTGTGTTATATGACCGATTTGTTTTGCTATTTCATTCATTTACATATATATTAACATCCCATACAGGGATAGAATCGACGAACAAAAGTAAGAAAAAAGTTTCAAATACATTACCTTAAAATTGGAAATAGATGAATGCCAATATTTCCGAAGATTTAATCTGCATGATAAACACAATAACGGCAGTTACGGCTATTGCTTTCCATATCAGAGGCATCTTGACGGTATAGTCGATGAATTTGTTTTCGAGACTTTTGGGCGTAAAATGCAGGACAAAGCCTGCTATCATGACCACAAACACCATCGTATAGCCATTCAACACATCAACAATGATTTCAGGGTGGAAGAACGTGAATATCTGTTTTATCATATCTATTGCTATTTCAAAGCTTTCTGCTCTGAAAAATATCCACGAAAAACAGACAAAATGGAAAGTAAACACTATTCCAAGCGTTCTCCACAGCGGTTTCATTTTGTTACCGGAAGGTTTCAGATTCGGAAACAGTCCGATCAAAGCCTTATGTATCGCTAAACCAACGCCATGTATCGCTCCCCAGCATATAAACCTCAATGATGGTCCATGCCACAATCCACCAAGCAACATTGTAATTATCAGATTTATATACGTCCGTATTTTCCCTTTGCGATTGCCGCCCAAGGAGATATACAGATAATCGCGCAACCAGGACGAAAGCGAAATATGCCATCTTCGCCAGAACTCTGTTATTGAGGCAGATTGATACGGGGAGTCGAAATTGACATTGAAATGAAATCCCAACAGCAAAGCGATACCAATCGCCATATCGGAGTATCCCGAAAAATCGCAGTATATTTGCAGCGTATATCCGTATAAACCAAGTAGATTCTCGATGCCGGAATATAAATTGGGATTGTCGAAAATCCTGTCTACAAAATTCACGCTGATATAATCCGATATTACGGCTTTTTTGAATAAGCCCGAAATGAGCAAAAATATCCCTCGTCCAAACATCTCATTGCTGACGAACAAGGGTTTATGGATTTGCGGGATGAAATCTTTAGCGCGCACTATGGGACCCGCAACCAATTGTGGAAAAAACGAAATGTAGAACGCAAAATCCTGTATTTTGTCTAATGGAACCAGTTGTTTTCGGTAAATATCAATTGTGTAACTCATTGATTGAAAAGTGAAGAACGAAATCCCTACAGGCAGGAAGATGTCGAAAGACGAAAAACTCCGCCCACTCAAATTGCAATACATTTCGTAAAAGAAATTCGTATATTTGAAATAACAGAGCATGCCAAGATTTGCCGTAATGCTAAGTATCATCAATAGTTTTCTTTTCGATTTGTTTTCAGTCGCATACATTTCTTTTGCGGCGAAAAAATCCCATGCCGTTACAAACGACATAATCAGAAAATATATCCCGCTCGATTTGTAGTAAAAATAGTACGAAAACAAGATGACATAAATGATTCTGTAATTGTCTTTTTTCCTCAGTCTGATATATATACACAGGAAAATGAGAAAAAGAAACAGAAAAAAACCGCTGTTGAATATCATCGGAGCATCGCGGTTGTACAAAAATAAACCGAAAAACTTATCGAGGTCAAAACCTGAAATCATATATTCGCTTTTATATATTGATTGTAGGATTTTATAATTGCCTCAAACAGAAGTTCCCCCTGATATTCGTATCCTCTTTGGGTTAGATGTATCCGGTCGCGGACAAACAATTTCTTTTTATTCCATTCCAGCGTTGCGCCTTTGCCTCCTGCTATATTGTACAAGTCCCAGTAGGGATATCCGTTTTTTTCGGCAAAATTGACGATAATGTCCCTCACTTTTCCGACTTTGTGATTGGGAATAGCGGATGTTTTCCGTCCTGCTCGTGCAAATGTTTCGACAGGAGTTGTAAATATCACATTTGTATTTGGGGATGAATGTCTTATGTTGTATGCAAAATCGGATATATCCGAATATAGTTGGTCTGCGTTGATAGCCCTTACCATCGCCTCGTTTGTTCCTAACGAGATGATTACGAGGTCGGGATTAAGAGATGCTATTTGTCGGTAAAAGTCTTTGGAACATTGATTGTAATTGCAAAATTTCGCTCCGTTGATGCCTATCGAATGATAGAATACGCCTCTTTTTCCGTTAGATAGATGAAATCCCGAAATCGAAATTTCTTTTTCGGGAGATATGAAGCTGATATCTACATTATTGGTGAGAGTATCCAGCAGAAATGTCATGGCAAACGGCGTAATCGTATCTATGTTAATGACATTCGGTTGTATCAGATAGACGTCCGTTTTGTCGATATCGCAGTATGCCGTCACTTTGTTGAAATCCCATTCGCCGGGAAACGACTCGTCGACAGTAAGAATATTGATGTCTGCCGTCAAATCTTTTGTTTGCAGCCCCAAACCTGTGATTCCTATCGGTATTCCGTTGGGTTTGAGAATAAAAGAATGCTTCCACTGTTTCGAGGACGTAATCTTATAATGACGTCCGTTATTGCTTTTCATCAGCCTGTTAGGAGCGATAAGCCCTCTCCCCGGATTTCCAAAATAGTGATTCATCAACTTTCGGGCAGTTCCCGTAAAAAAATCGGCTTGGATGTGAGAATCACCAATATGCACCACCGAAACGTTTTTTATAGAATCGTTCGACAAGCTGCGCAAATGACTTAATTTTTCTAAAAAACAATACAACGAACTGTCGGTATCTACAATAACATTGGGTGTCGCTTTCGAAAATTTGTAGTTGACCGACGGTTGATAAATGATAGTATCTGTCGCCGTTTGCGTGTAAGATTTTTCGTCGAGCCGATATCTTGCAGAAACAGAAACAGTAATGCATAAACATAAGATAAATGCCACAGTCAAACATGTTACTATTATATTCTTTTTCAAAAATTTCATCATACTTTTTATATAATCATTCGGCGTGCAAAAGTACTAATAATTTTATTATT
>JAIRLF010000089.1 GCA_031259655.1 Prevotellaceae bacterium | reverse complement strand
GATTTTAGATTGGGCTGACGCAAACCAAATCGTATTGTTGATTTTAGACTTACGATTTTAGATTGGCGCAGATTCAATTGTCGTATTATGAGGGAGCAGATGACGCCGGAGTCCGAACTAAAGTTTTAAATCTTTTTTTTGCGTATAGATTGCTATAGATTTGGATATTGTGAGTTTTTGGACAATATTTTTGAGCTAACAAAAAACGGTTACAATGTTCTTGTAACCGTTTGATAATCTTGTGGGCCCAATAGGATTCGAACCTATGACCCTCTGCTTGTAAGGCAGATGCTCTGAACCAGCTGAGCTATAGGCCCCGTTTGCTTAGAAAAGCGGTGCAAAGGTAAACAAGATTTTTGAACCTGCAAATTTTTTTGCAAAAAAAATCGTATTTTTTTTCTTAAAAGCACTGTATATCCTGATTATGAGTACGAAAAAAATGCGTCCTATAAAGTTCTTTTTAATGGAATTTTCACTTTATAGGTTTTGTTCGTCGATAATTTTGTACTAATTATCCAAGGATTGAAAATTTTCAGGATTTTATAGTTTGTTCCGTATTTTTCGGAAAAAGCAATCCAATCTACAGGACCTGCCATATCAATTTCTTTATAGACAAGAGGTTCGTAGATGCTTTTCGACGAAATGTCGAACCCGAATTTTTCCGGTTCGGTCATTACTAATTTGTATGCGACAGCCCGGTAAACATATCGTATCGTTTCCTGATTTAATTGCAAGTCGTAATAGCTATTTTGTTTTTGCAGAGCGACCTGATTAGCAATATGCGTCATGCCGACATTATACGATGCCGCCGCCAAAGTCCAGTTCCCAAACTTGTTATAAGCCATCTTCAAGTACTCGCAGGCTGCTTTTGTCGCTTTTTCGAGGTTATAGCGTTCGTCTATTTCGGCAGTTATCTGCAATCCGAACTCTTTTGCCGTTCCGGGTAGAAATTGCCAGAACCCGGCGGCGCGGGCGGGCGAGACTACATTTTGGAGATTGCTCTCAGCAACGCACAAATACTTCATGTCATCGGGAACGCCGTAGCGTTTCAACAGTTTTTCGATGATATCCATATATCTTCCGGAAAGTTGAATAGTATATATCATCGATGAATGCCAATAACTCAAACTGTTCAATTCTCTTCCCAACGATTCTTTGACATCGAAATATTCCAAAGGAACTTTTTCGCCGCAAAAAGTCGCTTGAGATGGTATTGGCGGTACGCCGATATTTTGTTTGAGAGCATCGCGACCAAAACCTGATTGCGCTGTAAGCGAGGACGTCCAGACTATACATATAAATAATGCAGTTAATATTTTATCCATAAAAAACATTCATTCAAGGGCGCAAAGGTAGTATAAATGTATAAATAAACAGAAACGTCATTGTTGTCTGTATCAAAATTGGATCAGAATTTACAGAATTTTAGAATGAACAGAATTCAAATTGTTTCTGAATCTACGTGGAGACATCGGCGAGCGCCGGTAGGGGCGTATCGCATACGCCCAATCGCATACGCCCATCGCATATGCCTATCGCATACGCCATACCGTTTTCGAGAAGACGTTATTTTGGAATAATTTTCAGTTCTCAGTTCTCAACTTTCGGAGGCTGTCAATAAATTTTTGCGGGGGTCTGCAAGGTCTGCGGGTTTTAGCGTTCATAAAAGCCAGGATAGTCATGCCGGTATTCAGCAGTTCCTGTTTTTCGTTAAACACTTCGTAGTATAAAGTTATTGTAGCCGTCGGCATTTCCTTAATCATCACTTTGACAGTCAGATTTTCGTCGTAATAAGCCGGAAGGATATATTTGCTTCGAACTTCGATTACCGGCATCATTATCCCGTCGGATTCCATTTCGTTGTAAGAATAGACGCCCATATTCCGCAACATTTCGGTACGTGCAATTTCGTAGTAGTTGATATAATTAGCATGATATATAACGCCCATTTTATCGGTTTCGTTATAACGTGTACGTATCTGTAAATCGTATATATACATAATCAACAATCAACAATCTAAAATCAACAATCTAAAATCTAAAATCAACAATCTAAAATCTAAAATCAACAATCTATTCATATCGTAATGATTCGATAGGGTCGCGTTCCGAAGCTTTTTTTGCCGGAGCATATCCGAAAATAACCCCCACAGCGGCAGAAATACCGAATGCCAAAATCACCGAAACGAAAGATACAATGGTTTTTATCTCGAACATCACCGTTATGAGGTACGACAACACAACTCCGAGTATCACGCCAATCAGACCACCGCTAACGCTGATAAGTATAGCCTCCGAAAGGAACTGCGCAATGATATCCGCTTTTTTCGCTCCTATGGCAAGTCGTGTACCGATTTCTTTTATCCGTTCCATGACAGAAGCGAACATAATGTTCATAATCCCTATACCGCCGACTAACAACGAGATACCGGCAATTGCGCCAAGCACTATATTGAAAATATCTTTTGTTCGTTGTTGTTGTTTGAGCAACATTTCGGGAACGGTGATTTCATAATCTTTCACGCCCTGATGCCTTCGGAGTATCATTCGGCTAAGGACTTCGGTTGTAGGGTTCAACATTTCGGTTTCGGACATTTGGACAATGATTCTGTCCAACTGGTTATAGTTTGTTGATGCGCTGCTACTGCTGCCGCTCGACGATGATGATATTACAATAAAGCCTCCGCCAAACGAAAAGACGCCGCTCGACGATGACGACGGTTTATTGACCGTTGCCCTGTTGTTATATCGCAGAAGCACAGTAGTAACAGGGACGAAAATATTATCGTTATACACATTAACTCCGGCATTGTCGAACGAACTCACGGTGATATCCGTTTTTTTAAGCACGCCTATGACTTTCAGCCAAATATGCCCGAATTTGATAAACTTTCCCAAAGGATTGGTTTCGTTGAAAAACTTTGTACGCACGTTACTGCCTATCACACAGACCGGTATTCCGTATTTATCCTGTTCTTCGTTGAAATACACGCCATATTCGAGCGGAAGATTGTAGAGTTTGAAATAATCGACGGAAACGCCCTGTACTTTTGCAGGATACCTTAGCCCGCCATA
>JAIRLF010000064.1 GCA_031259655.1 Prevotellaceae bacterium | reverse complement strand
GTGAGCCGCATGATAATTAGCTCCGCTCCTGCGCTGTGAACCTATTTGTACGATCGTACCGGCAGCCTTGCAGGCTTTCAATGCAGCATTGGCATCATCCAGCGTCTCGGCAAACGGTTTTTCACAATAAGCATGTTTACCGGCCTTAGCCGCTTCCACAAGATGCAAAGCATGTTGAAAGTCTGCCGTACTGATGATGACAGCATCAATATCTTTCCTGTCATATAATTCGTCGTTATTACGACATAAAGCAACATCCCATCCCGCTTTTTCCTTGATATACGCTTTCCCTTCATCCCTGCGGCGATTCCACAGGTCGGAAAGGGCCACCATCTCAAAATTCAACTCCCTGGCATAGTTTGCAAAGCCCGGTAACAAGGACTCGCGAAACCGGTCGGAAAAACCGACAACACCGACACGTATCCTCTCATTGGCGCCTACAACCTGACGATAACTTTTTGCACTTAATCCAATCCCGCTACCTCCCAGGAACATCGCCGCTGTACCGGTAGACATTTTTCTTAGAAATTCTCTTCTATTTTCCATGATAAAAATTATTTTAATGATTCGAATTGTTGTTTCATATAAGCCAGTGCCGACGGGGCTTGTTCTTTCAGGTTTTCCCACCGGCCTTCAATGGAAAGACCTCCTTTATACCCAATCTTTTTCAATGCTGCAAAATAAGGAGTAAAATCACCCTGTTCCGTACCGGGAGCCGTGCGACCTTCTTTTTCCGCAATATGGCAATGCCGGATGTATTTTCCATAGGTTGCGATATTTTCTTCCGGTTCGTTCTCACGCATCATGTGATAGATATCACAGAGTAATTGTATATTCGGATGATTTACGGATTCAACGATTTGCGCCCCTTCCGCTACGGTATTGATAAGATTCGTTTCGCCGGAGTTCAGAGGTTCTATGACAATTACGATATTGTATTTTTGAGCTATCGGAGCTAACTTTTGGCAGAAATCGACAAATTGCTGCCTGGCTTTTTCCCTTGAATACCCTTCAGGCACATAACGGGACCTGCCACTTCCCAATACGATATAACTCATTCCGACTATCTGCGCTCTTTTAAGCGCTGTCTCTCCCCGGGCTAATAACTCTTCATGCATCGTCGTCTCTCCGACCATCTTTAAATGTCCCGGAAAAAATACATTACAGGAAACGACTTTTGCTCCGGTTTTACGCTGCTCCTCCAGTATATTCCGGAATACGGAATCAGGCTTATCCGGTACCAGAAAACCGCCCACACTCTCTTCTACAAAATCATAGCCAACGACAGAAAGCATTTGATAATTGGATAATTTAGTACAGACTCCAAATTCCGGTTCATAACTCTTCACCTGACATCCCGTCAGTAAAATTATCCCTGTCAGATATAATACTGTCCATTTGTTCCCTTTCATACCTCTACCTGAAAAGTTTTTTTCTTTTTTCCAACTGCAAAAGTAGTGTTTTTTTTAATAACATAAACTTTTTTCAAGTTTTTTAGCATGCGCAAAATGTTTTTTAGCATGCGCAAAATGTTTTTTAGCATGCGCAAAATGTTTTTTAGTATGCGCAAAATGTTTCTTAGCATGCGCAAAATGTTTTTTAGCATGCGCAAAATGTTTTTTAGCATGCGCAAAAGTTTTTTTAGCATGCGCAAAAGTTTTTTTAGCATGCGCAAAATGTTTTTTAGCATGCGCAAAATGTTTTTTAGCATGCGCAAAATGTTTTTTAGCCTCGACAACCCACAGCATTGTCCGATGTAGAGACGCAATATTTTGCGTCTCATTGACGACATCATCGACGACACCCTCGACGACACTATCAACGACTTTTGGATTGCTTCGGGCTGCGCCCTCGCAATGACGAAGGGCGGGGAACGAAAGGGCGGGGGTCTTGCGTTCTTTGCGTATATCGTTGCGTTCTTTGCGGTTAAAATTCTGTTTAATTCTAAAATTCTGTAAATTCTGATCCGGATTGCGTTCTTTGCGGTTAAAATTCTGTTTAATTCTAAAATTCAGTAAATTCTGATCCGGATTGCGTTCTTTGCGGTTAAAATTCTGTTTAATTCTAAAATTCAGTAAATTCTGATCCGGCTTTTACAGCATTATTTCTTCGGGATATTTAGGCGTAAAATTTGGGGATACATTAGGAGTAGAAGAGCCGAAATTAACAAAGTCATTAAATCCATGTTGGTTCATTCGCGGATAGTATCCGATTTTCAGTTCGACAGTTCTGAACACCAGCAGGTCGTTTCTCAGGCGGATACCCAGACCGGCGCCCCAGTGGATATTATTTCTGTTCAGCAGCGTATTATTATAGTCGGCAATCCAGCCGAAATCGGCAAAAGCGTAGAAAAGCAATCGAAAGCCCGCGATATTCAGGGAACTGAACACATCGCCTTCTGTTTTGATAATCAATTTTTCGGTCGCGGTATAGTTCGTTATATTATTAAATTTCATAGATGTCAAGTCGTTGAATGTAAAATTATGATTTCGAAAACCGGGAATATAATCAAGTCGTTTAGAATAGTCGACGCTCAGGAAATGTCTGTAATTTTGATTACCAATATGATATAAGGAAGAGAACATGTCTAATTTAAGTTTAAGCACGCCTTCGAACGGCTTTTTCTTGTCGAAGAACGAAGATATTGCGCTTTCGAAATACACGCTTCCGGCGCGATACTGTTTGTTGGCGGCGACTCTGAACGAACCGTACAGACCCCGTTTCGAGAAACGGGACCACTCCGAGTAGCCGAATTGAGCAGACACATTGTATCCGTATGCAAAGTTCTCGATTTTGCCGAAACTGTTGACCATGTGAGTACGAAAATGTCTTTGTCGGAAAAGGCTTAACTGTAGCAAAGCCATTCTGTTGCCGATAAACTGGAAATATTCGGGATTATCGGGTTTTTCCACGTTTTTGTATCGGGGATTTTTGCTAAGGAAGCGCGTCGAAACGACAAATGTGTTATCGTTTCCGAGCGGATTGAAAGCATATCCGAGCGAAGCCGAAAATTCTTCGTTATACGTTGGCGAAATCGAATCCCATACCACCTGCGACAGATTCGTTTCCAAAATATTGTGGTTGACTTGCCCGAAAATGTTCAGATGTTTTTGCAAAGGTCTTTCTATCGATACGGTTTGGTATCTTGACAGAATATCGTCGGCGTACGAGGCGTCGATATTGATAAACGTACGCAGCAGGTTAGGATATTTGTATCCTGCTCCGCCTCCGAACTTCCTCTCCGTTTTGGTATTGAATATGCCACGCAAACTGAAATTGTTTCCGAGACCGACAAAGTTATGGTCGAACACCTCGACATCGACTTTTGTAGAAACATTGCGGGCGTACGCGCCTATCGACCAGTTGTCGCGCACAACGACAGTTACGTTTGCTTCCGTTGTCGAAACCGAATCTATCTGTATATAAACATCGTTGACATATCCGATATTTCGTATAAACGATTCGGTTTCCGCCATTATTAACGGGTCGATTTCCTGACCTTTTTTAAACGGCAAGTTATTTCTCATAACCCACAATCGGGTATTTGCGTGAGCGTTATTGCCCATTTTCCTGATTTTTGTGATTTCGGGCGTCGAATCGAATTTTCGGACATCATATCCGAACGGAGGCAGGACAACAACCCGTATATCGCTGATTGTTTTACCCTCGTAGGGAATAAACTGCCTGTCTATCGACACTTTATTATCGACAACCGTTGTCGACATATTCGGCTGACGGGTAAGCAGCGAAAACAGCCTCTTCGTGAGCTTCTTTTTGTTCGACACAGCCCGCAGCATCATGTTGTATGCGGCAGTATCCGAAGAAGTAACGGCGGTATCCATGTTTTTTACCGAAGAAGTCTCTTGCGCCGTAGCGAG
>JAIRLF010000408.1 GCA_031259655.1 Prevotellaceae bacterium | reverse complement strand
CGTCTGAGATTGTGGGAAAGAAACTCAACAGAGTGTCAGTACATTATTTTATTGCCCGCCACTTGAGAATAGAGAAGATGCGGTTGACGGCGATTTTTGCGAAAAAATCGCAAAATATTTACCGGGTACCGTTCTGCGCGACATCAAAAATTTGATAGAAAAAGGCGTTTTACAGCATGAAACGACGGATAGAAATACGAGTTATGAGTGAAAAAGTGAAAAATTAAAGATTAATAATCTGCATTTTACAAAATTTATTAATAAATTTTTTGCAGTCATTCAAATTTGTCGTATTTTTGTGTGGACATTTTTAAATATAAAAAGAAATGAAATTTGTAGTATCTAGTTCTGAATTATTGTCTTCGGTACAATCCATAAGCAAGGTTGTAGGCAGTAGCAGTAAAAGCATGTTGCCGATATTGGATAATTTTTTGTTCAACCTGCATAACAACACGTTATTGATAACCGCTTCTGATTTGGAGACAACATTATTGGTTAGCTTGCCGATAAACACAGTTGAAAGGGAGGGAGACGCCGCTATACCGGCTAAATTATTAATCGACACGTTGAAAGAATTTCCCGAACAGCCCCTTACCTTTATCGTAGACCCCGACACGTTGATGGCTGAAATCAGTTGGTCGTCAGGTAAATCGAACCTCCCGTGCGCCGCTGCGGAAGAATATCCGCAAATGCCGACAATTGAGGATGATTGTTATTCGATAACCATCAGCTCGAACCAGTTGCTGGAAGGAATATCGAAAACAATCTTCGCAACCGCCGACGACGAACTTCGTCCGACGATGAACGGTATCTTTTTCGATATCACAACCGAAGATATGACATTCGTGGCTTCGGACGCTCACAAACTTGCGCGTTACAAGTTGCTGAATATGCCTGTCGAGAGAGACTGTTCGTTTATTTTGCCGAAAAAACCGGCAACTTATATCAGAAGTTTGTTGAAAGACGAATATCCTGTCATCCTGACGTTCAACGACAAGCATGCTGTGTTTACTTCTTCGCGCTTCAATATGACCTGCCGTCTTATCGAAGGCGTGTTTCCGGCGTATAACAGCGTGATTCCGGCGAACAATCCGAAAAAGATTATCGTCGACCGTGTCGAACTGATGACCGCCGTACGTCGCGTCTCGGTGTTCTCGAATCAGGCGAGCAATCTGATTAAGTTGAAAATCACAGGTAACGAAATAGACATTTCGGCTCAAGACCTCGACTTTTCGACCTCGGCTAACGAAAGAGTGAATTGCCGGTACGAAGGCGAAGACATCGAAATCGGGTTTAAATCGGTGTTCCTGATTGATATACTCTCGAATCTTCCTTCGACGGAAATCTGTATCGAACTTGCCGACTCGGGCAGAGCCGGGCTGTTTATCCCCGTCAAAGAAGAAGATTCCGACGACGATTTGCTCATGCTTTTGATGCCGATTGTGATTGGAGTATAGCCGTATTTGATTGAATTTTTCCAACTATTTATGTGAAAAAATATTGTGTTGTCGGGGTAACGTTTTGTTATCCCGACTGTTTTTAGAAATAAATATTTAAATGTTGATGAATGAATGATGAAATCGTACAGAAAAGAATTATGGTTTAATACGACCTCAAGACGGGAATTTCTCAATATCACGCCGGAGGTCGAAGTCTGTCTCGACGAAAGCGGAGTGAAAGAAGGTTTACTGCTGGTCAATGCAATGCACATCACTGCGAGCGTGTTTATCAACGATGATGAACGCGGATTGCATCACGATATGGATGTGTGGTTGGAGAAACTCGCCCCCGAAAAACCTTATAACCGGTATAAACATAACTCCTATGAAGATAATGCCGATGCCCATCTGAAACGCTCGGTCATGGGACGCGAAGTTGTTGTCGCCGTCACCAACGGCAAATTGGATTTCGGACCATGGGAACAAATATTTTATGGCGAATTTGACGGAAAGCGAAAAAAGCGGGTTCTTGTGAAAATTATCGGCGAATGAGAACAGGTCTCTGAAAAAAGCCATGAATAAAAATTTGCAAGTTATATTCGACCGTACCGAATTGGGAATAAAAGTCAAGACAGGATGGAAATTCTATCCCTATGAGGATATAATAGAGATTCATGCAGATGCGCATTATTCCGACATAAGGATATCTAAAATCAAGATGCCTGTTTGTGTAGATGTTCCTATAAGAATATTTGCCGAAAACCTTCCTTTGATTTTTTTCAAATATAATAGAAGCGGAATCATCAATTTAGGATACATGCAATCGTATAAATCCAGAGGCAAAGTAATAGAAATAATGGTAAACGACATCTGTTATATTGTTTCCCGATATCTGAAAGCCAATTTCCATTACAGAATAGCAACGCTCGCGAGAAAATCCTTTCCATGTGAAAAGTGTAAAACATGTACAAAAAGAGGAACTTGCGGTGATATGACGCCGTTTACAATACCGATAGATTGATGGAAAATATTCCTTCGCAGGCAAGAGACCATTCGCGTTACAAAAAGGGGCTATTCGGGAAATTTTCTTTGTTCTGCATATTTTACTGTACTATCTTTGCAAAAAAAAACGGAATTAAAAATGAATAAAACAGTTAAAACATTAGGAAGTTCGGTAATTACACCGTTTGCAAAAGCATCGATAATAAGTATTTTGAATGTCTGCATAATATTTGCCGCCTGTACTCAAAGAGCGGAGAACCACGAAAAAACCGCATGGGAATATGATGAGGTTAAAGGGAAAGTAAAAACTCTGAGGTCAAGAGGTTACACTGCAATAATCGACACTTTGGGGCAAGTAAGAAAAGGAGAAATTATCGCAGTTGAATGGGGGTTCAATAACACATTGATAAAATACGACGAAGAAGGCAGATGGACAGAATACAGCAGCTATGAGCCGGACGGCAGCATAATCAGAAAAGAAGTACAGGAATATGACAGCAAAGGAAATCCTGCGGTACAGTATATTTATAATAGAGAGGTTTTCGACCATAAAAAGATATACATAAGCGATAAGGATGGAAATACTGTTGAAATACGGCGATGTACGCCAACAGACAGTTTGATTTACAAGTCGCTTTTCAAGTACGATGAAAACGGAAATGATATTGAAGCGTCCGGCTATACTTCTGCGGATAGTTTAGTGGGTACAACCCTGAGTAAATACGACGAAAAAGGAAATTGTATCGAAGAATGCAATTATAAGGAAGGCAAATTCCTGGAAAGTAAATTTTTGTATAAATATGATAACAATGGAAAAAGAATTGAAAGAAGCAACTATGATTCCGAAGGCAAGTTAGCCGAGAAAACAACATACAAATATAATGAAGAAGGTCTTAGAACAGAAACATGTGTTTATGATTCCGAAGGCAATTTGAAAAAAATAACGACTTGTAAATACAGATACGATATGAATGGCAATTGGATTGAAAAGATTGACTATGAATCGGATGTTGCAACCAAAATCACCGAAAGACAGATAGAATATTTTGAATGAGTCCGATTTATTAAAGTTAAGTCGGAACAGGATAAATAAGGCTTACGAGTATTGATAAAAAAGAGTTGCTTCAACATCGGAAGCAACTCTTTTATGCGTACAGTCAATAAGTTTGACTATTTCCCGAAGTTTGCGTCGAAAGCAATTGCCGAAGGCTCGAAATCGATTGATTTCACTAAACGGCACGATTCGATAGCTCCCTGTTCGCGGTCCATTGCGCTGTCTTCCCATTCTACCGACAGAGGTCCGTGGTAACCGATGGAGTTAAGAGCGCGAATGATTTCTTCGAAATTGATTTTACCTCTGCCCAGACTTCTGAAGTTCCAATAGCGGCGCGGGTCTCCGAAGGTTACGTGTCCGCCGAACACTCCCACTTGTTTCGGCACATCGCTCCAGTACACATCTTTCATGTGTACATGGTAGATGCGGTCCGAAAACTCGTAGATAAAATCAACATAATCTACGCCTTGATAACCTAAATGGCTTGGGTCGTAATTGAACCCGAAGGCGGGATGGTTGTCGAGCGCGTTTAAGGCTCTGCGTGCGGAAAAGGTGTCGAAAGCGATTTCCGACGGATGCACTTCCAGCGCATACCTGACACCTAACCGACTGTATTCGTCGAGAATCGGCTTGAAACGGCGTCCGAGGTCGCGATAACCTTCTTCTATCATTTCGTCCGATACGGGAGGGAACGAATAGAGAAGATGCCAGATAGAACTGCCGGTGAACCCGACGACGGTGTTAACACCCAATGCTTTTGCGGCGTGAGCGCTTTGAATCAACGATTCGGCTGCGCGTTGGCGTACTCCTTCCGGCTCGCCGTCGCCCCAGATGTAATCGGGCAAAATTTCCTTATGCCGGCGAGGGTCAATATTGTCGCATACTGCCTGACCGATAAGGTGTGTAGAAATTGTGAACAGTTGCAGGTCATACTTGTTCAGCAAACTCCGGATACCCTGATAATAGACAGGGTCGGTTTGTCTTACATCCAAGTGAACCGGTATTCCGAGTTCAAGACCGTCGTATCCAAAAGCTTTTGCTTTTTGGCAAACTGTTTCGAGGGAGAGGTCTCCCCATTGAAGCGTGTACAAAGTAACAGGACGTCCCATAATGTTTAAAATTTAATATTACATTTTCAAAGTATTAAGACTTTTTCGCCCAAAGGTACAAAGTTTTTTTATATACAAAGCCTTTTTTTTGAAAAAATATTTGAATTTATTGTTAGACAGGAGGTAAAAATCGGGAAAAAAAGCGAAAAAAACATGCGGGTTCGGAAGTTTTTTATCGAAAAACGCTCAAAAATGCTCAAAAACGCTCAAAATATCGAAAACTTGCGTATATGGCAGTGATATGTTATGTCGTTGATTGCATGGCTGTTTCAGAAAATTCATTTGTGAGGCATTACTAAAACTTGTGATAGCGGCACGAAAAAATACCATAAAATAGTTATTGTTCGGGCAAAAGAATAGCCCTTACTTTGCACCGCAATTATTACATGTTGATTCGATGTTGATTCATATAATAATTTCTATGCATTTGTTGTGACCAAATATGAGACTGTCTGCCCGACAGTCTCTATTTTTTGTATGCGGATGAGGCGGATTTACGGATTTGCCCGGATTCCGGTTCATTCCTGTTTCGATATTATATTCGGATTCAGAACGTACCATCCCCGTTCGACGCGCAGAAATGTGGCTTTACAGTACGGCGAGGGTTTTTCGCGTTCGTTCATTGCCATGATACTGTTGATGTATGTCCGTTTTTTGCGATACGGGGGAAGGATTTCGTCGGGCATTATGGCGGCAAACTGTTCGAGTTCGGTCATATTAAATGCTCCTGTGATAAATTCGGATTCGTCGTTGCCTGTTCGGGAGATAATTCTTGCTTTCGAGGGTTGACTGTCGGCAGTGTTTCGCATCAGGATGATAAGGAAGAAGAGCATGCTGTGCGAACCGATTCGGAACCGGCGTTTACTGTATTCGTATTCGATAACCTGAGGCGCGACTTTGTCCCAGCAACGGAGCAGAGTCTGTTCGTTAGCGAGTTGTGTTTGTTTTTGGTTCGAGCGTTTGTTTTTGATGTACGAGGCGAAGAGGTAATCTATCGCCTGTCGCGAAGCGTTGTCGGCATAAGTGAGCGAAGCGCCTTTGTTTATCATGTCGAGTGCGAGTTCCGTTTGCCCGTGCTGCAGCGCCACCATCAGCCCCGAAACGCCTTCGTCGCAGGTGAAATCTACGCCGTATTTTTGGATAGTGGAGTCCACTTTGAGTTTATTGCCCAGTCGGAGATGTTTTTCGTATTCGCGACGGTCGGCGCGCAGTTCTTTCATGTAGAGTATGGCGCGCTGGAATTGCAGTTTCGCCAGGGCGTCCACCCAGTCGAACTGCCTGTGGTTGATGGCGTACTGGAAGAGTTGTTTGCGTTCTTTTTTCACTTCGGATTCTTTTTTAGCGGGGTCGAGCGCCAGGGTTTTGACGGTCTCCAGCTGTTCGGGCGAGAGGTATTCGTATCCGAAATATTTGGCGCGTATTTTTTCGGCCTGTTCGTGTTTGCCCTGTTCTTCGAGTCGGCGCGCTTCGTCGAGCCATTCTTCGCGCGTCGATTTGGCTGCTTTGACGCTGATTTCGGTTTTTGTTTCCTGCATTTGCAGGAGTTTCAGAGCGGGATGCGACGAGAGCCGTTCGAAGATGTAAATGTTTTTGATTGCGCGGGTTACGGCGACGTAGAACGAGTTGATGTAGAATTTGTAGATTTCGGCGTCTTTGTCGTTTTTATCGCCTGCGCGGTTGTAGCGCAACGTTTCCTGACGAAGGTCGTCGACAGTTACTCCGGCAATGATTTCGCGAAATTCGACTTCGTGACCCGAAACGAAATCGACCAGAATGACGTTCTCGTATTCCAGTCCTTTTGCTTCCTGAACGCTGAATATTAAGGGTGTTTTGAAGAATCGCGCGGCTTCGGCTTTTTGCGCGTGACCGGGTACGATGACGGCGTATTTGGCGCTGTCCTGTGTACGGCGGTTCAGTTCTTTTTTCTTTTTTTCGTCGTTGAGATACAGCAATACTTCGCCTTTGTCTTTGTTGACGGTGTTTACCAGATAATTGCTTTCGCGGTCGATAGACCCGAACCTGCTATTTTTGATTTTCAGCAGGTTGTTGCTGAGTTCTACTACGCTAAGGCTGTTACGGTAGTTGGTTTGCAGGATTTTGATACGGTTTTCCTTGCTGTCGCCGGTTTCGTAGAAGTAGGTTTTGATTTTGCTCCACGAAAAGAAGTTGGGGTGGACAATCTGGTTGCTGTCGCCTGTGAGGACAAAATGCTGTTTCTGTTTCAGCGAGGCGAGGATGCATTTTAACTGTATGTTTGTGATGTCCTGCACTTCGTCGACCATGACGTAATCGTAGCAGGCTTGCACTTTGTCGAGGTATTCGTAACAGAGGATGTTGCTGTCGTACATGTTTTCTTCTTTCAGCCATTCTACGTATTTGAGGAAAAGCGGATAAAGCCGCTCTCTTTCCTGTACGGAAAAGATGGATTGCTTGACGCCTAATTTCAGGTACTCGTCCTGCGAAAGCCATGCCGTATGTATCGGCGAGCCGGTTATCACGCCCTTAAATTCTTCGAACACGCGGTATGGTTCGTTGATTTTCACCGATTGCGCATAGCGGCTGAACCAGGGGTCGAAGTGTTTGAACTCTACTTCGCGCCCTTCGGGTATTTGCCATAACGAAAGATAATCTTTCAGGGAAAGGAAATCGGTTTCCTGATGTTCGTTGTCGTAACCGGATGAGTAGTAGATGTTCGCGGCGTTGTCGACTAAATATTTCGACAGCGATACGTATGCAACGTTCCCGTGCAGGCTCTTGAGTTTTTCCAGCACGAGCGCGGTCTTGCCGCTGCCCGCCGAGCCGACGATTATCAACGGCGGCTGAAGCGCGTATATGTCTTTCTGGAAATTGTCGAAGGAGATGAACTTGTTGAGTGTATGGATGACTTTGCTTTTTTGGTTCAGATAGGTCAGATTGACGGGCGGGGTTTCGGTGTCCTGCTCGGGAGATTCGACGGGAATAAACCGGCTTTCGTCAATGTTCGCTCCGCGCAGGAACCGGCTGCGTGCGTAGTTGTGTTCTTTGATGACTTCTAACAGAAGGATGTATTTCTTCTCGTCGTATGTCACGAAACTGAACAGCAGACGGTCGCGAATGTCCAGTCGCGCACGGTAATATCCTGTGTTTTGCATTTTGCGAACGTCTGCACTCTTGAAATCACCCGCTTGTAATTGCTTGAGCGTCTTCGAAAAGGTCTTTTCGACCGATTGAATGTTTAAATCACTTTGGTATAATATGTCAAACATTAGTTTACTATTTTTATTTGCCGGCAAATGTAGTGGTTTTTATCGAATTGTACTAATCTTTTACGTAAATTATCGCGGAACAGGGGATTATACTGCACGAAACGATGGTTTTTCGGCGTGCAGACGGCAGGAAGCAATCCGGAAAACACGAAATTCTTAAACACACAAAAAAAAATCGCGAATCAAATCTCAAAAAAGGTGATTTAATCAAAAAAGTATTACTTTTGTATCTTAATAAAAAAGATATATGACGAACAACATATTATATTAAAATACAAATTACCATGAAAGTATCTTCGTTTTCCATCATTTTATCGTTTGCATGTTTGATGATATTAGGACTATTTTTGATACCGAAACTTCCCGTCAAACTGAATCCATCGCGAGAACTTCCGGTTGTCAACATTGTGTTTTCGATGCCGGGGCAATCGGCGCGTGTCGTCGAGATGGAAGTAACATCCAAAGTCGAAGCCATGTTAAGCCGGATTAAAGGCGTACAGGAGGTGCGTTCAATATCGTCTGCAGGGCGTGGGAGAGTGACCGTCCGTTTGTCGAAACATGTTGACCCCGACATGGCGAGGTTCGAAATATCGACAGTCATTCGTCAGACATGGCCCTCGTTACCCGAAGGGGTCGGCTATCCGTCTATCTACATGTCAGGCTCAACAAGCAACGAATCCGTTCAGCCGTATCTGCGGTACACCGTCAATGCGCCATTTTCGCCGATGCAGATACAGGAATATATCGACGACAATCTGAAACCCAAATTAGCCGAAATACGGGACATCGACCGTATCGACGTATCGGGTGCAAGCCGGATGATTTACAAGCTCGAATACGATTATATACTCCTGCAAAACCTGAAAATCTCCCTCAACGACATCCGGACGGCAATCAATTCGTATCTCGGAAAGGAATTTCTCGGAATAGCCCGGATAGCGGACGAAAACAATGATGAACAATGGATTCGTATCGCTCTGATTTCGGAAGACCGGACTCAAGCTTTCGACCCATCGCTCATACAGGTGAAAAACATAGAAGGAAAAATCATTTATCTCGACAATATCGTGAAAACCACGTACGAAGAAGAAGAAGTTTCGAGTTTTTTCCGTATCAACGGGCTTAATTCCATCTATCTTTCGCTCACTGCAAAAGAAAATGCAAATCAACTTGAACTCAGTAAATTCACGAAAGAAACTTTGGAAAGATATAAAAAGGAATTACCCGAAGGCTACGAACTGCATCTATCGTACGACGCCGGAGAATATCTTCAAGAAGAAATGGATAAAATCTATTTCCGCTCAGGGCTGACGGTTTTGATTCTATTGTGTTTCGTGTTTTTTGTATATCGCAACCTCAAATATTCTCTGCTCGTCGTGTCTTCGTTAACGGCAAATATTGCAATCGCAGTAATCTTCTATTATCTGTTCGGGTTAGAGATGCAGCTGTATTCTTTGGCAGGACTGACCATTTCGCTTAACTTGATTATCGACAACACAATCATCATGTCCGACCAAATCATCCGGCGCGGCAATAAAAAAGCTTTCCTGGCGATACTTGCGGCAACGCTTACATCGATAGGCGCATTGTCGGTAATATTGTTCATGGACGAGAAAATTCGCGTCAACATGCAGGATTTCGCTTGGGTTGTCATTATAAATCTGAGTATTTCGCTGTTCATTGCGCTGTTCCTCGTACCGGCGATAGTCGACAAACTGCATCTTGTGAAAACAGAAAAGAAACCGAAAAAACGCTCTCTGTTAAAACGACTTCGCAACAGATGGGCTTTCCTGAAACGCATTACCCGGAAGCTCCGCGGCAAAAGGATTTTTGTTTATCTCAACCGTATCTACGAAAAGATAATCATCGTCACACAGAAACGTAAACGCTGGATAGTCGCGGGTCTTATCCTTGCGTTCGGATTGCCGGTTTTCATGTTACCCGACAAGGTTGGCGAAAGAAAACGGAACTACTATTACATCTCCGACGAAAATTCGGGATACTGGGCTAAATTGTATAACAAGACTATCGGCAGCGCTTTATACAAAGAAAAAATCAAACCCATATCGGATGTGGCTCTGGGAGGAACTTTCCGTCTGTTTGCGCAGAAAGTCCGCAACGGTTCGTATGCTTCGGGCGAACGAAGCGAGACGGCTCTGTATGTAACCGCTTCGGGTCCTAACGGCTCGACTAAAGAACAGATGAACGTCCGGATTCAAAGAATGGAAGACTATATCCGGCAATATTCCGAAGTCAAACAGTTCGAAACACACATCGAAAGCGGTCAAAGAGCGAGTATCCGAATCCTGTTCGTGAAACAGCATCAACGCAGCGGATTCCCTTACAGACTTAAAAGCCGACTAATCGGCAAAGCCAACGAACTGGGCGGCGGCGCCTGGAGCGTATACGGCGTAGGCGACGGTTTCAACAACGACGTGAGAGAACAGGCCGGTTCGAGCAGACTCAAACTGTTGGGATATAATTACGACGAACTTCAATCGTTATCCGAAATGATGAGAGATTCGCTGCTGAAAGAACGGAGAATTAAGGAAATCACTATCGATTCGAGATTCTCATGGTATAAAACCGATTATTCGGAGTTCGTGTTCGATTTGAATAAGGAAAAGCTGGCGTATAACCGCTTGTTACCGGTTCAACTGTTTAACTCGTTCTCGCCCTTATTCGGGAGAAATCTCAACTCCGGACAATGGATACACAACAACAAAACCGAATATATCAGACTCTATTCAAAACAATCCAACGAATTCGACATCTGGAATATGGAAAATTTCCAAAGTAAAATCGAAGAACAGGAATATAAACTTGTCGATATCGCAAATATCGAGAAATGGCAGGCGCCACGCGAAATCGCCAAAGAAAATCAACAGTATCTCCTGTGTGTACAATACGAATACATCGGAGCGTATCAACAGTCGAGCAAGGTGATGCAAAAACAAATCAATTCGTTTAACGAGGAAGCGCCGCTCGGCTATAAAGCGGCAAGCGAATCGTACCAATACTGGTGGGGCGATTCGGCGTCGAAACAATACCGTTTACTGTTCCTGATTATCCTGATTATCTTTTTCATGGCGAGCATTCTGTTCAATTCGCTTACGCAACCGCTCATTGTGCTGTTTATCGTCCCTGTTTCGTACATCGGGCTGTTCCTGACCTTCTATTTGTTCAAACTCAATTTCGACCAGGGAGGATTCGCCGCGTTTATACTCCTGACCGGAATATCGGTCAATGCCAATATATACGTACTCAACGAGTATAACAATATACGGAGAAAAAAACCGCTTCTGAAACCCTTGAAAGCCTATATCAAAGCATGGAACGCCAAAGTATTGCCTATCTTTCTGACAATCTTTTCGAGCGTGTTGGGCTTCATCCCGTTCATGATAGGCGAATATAAGGAAGCGTTCTGGTTCCCGCTGGCAGCCGGAACAGTGGGCGGTCTGATAATGTCTTTCGTAACGCTGTTCCTGTTTCTGCCTCTGTTTATGGGCGTAGGGAAAAAAGCATTACCTTTGCGTCCGTTAAACAGGAGTAAAAAATTATAGTAAAAGATTATAAAACGTATATTTTTATATTTTTATTTTTGATTGCAGGTTTGATTTGCAACTGTTTAAACATTATTTTCTTCGACATCGTCGTTTTCATCATCATTCTTTTTTCCAGCCACAACTCCCGCATGTCGATTATACACGACAGTTGCCTGTTGAATTTGTCCGTTGATCATGTCGATGATGTTTTCTACGGCGGTTTTTTCATCCTCGCTTAACGGCATAAACGTAAGACCCGTAACAACTTTACACAGATTGTCGAAAGCCTTGTTTGCAGCCGTGCGATACTTCGCCGTATTACCTTTGAGTTGTTTGTCGTGTACATTTTGCGCACGGACATTGTAAAGCGCTTCAAACTCTTCGTTTTCCTGTTTCAGTTTGGCGACCAAACCTGTAATCTCAAAACGGTCGAGTAAATCCGGTATTTGCTGCAATTCGTTCACCAGACTGCGCAACAGGGCTGTTTCCGATTCGTATTCTTTTTTGGCAACATCCCTGTATTTTTCAACAACATAGAGAAGCCGGCGAGCCTCTTCTCTCTCTTCATCGGTGAGAGCGAAATCGTAATGATACTGAACTTTGGCAATAAGGGCGCGAACAGTGAAATCGCGTTTATCGTCCAGAGTAACAATTTCCTCCGTTTCGAACGCTTTTGCATTGTTCTTGAAAAAGTCATCAAAATTCGACTGTTCGACATCGAAGGTTTCATATACAGGGCGGATACCAAGCACCTTAGCCGCATGAGGACGTATTCCCTCATTAACGGCGTGTAGAACCTGCACGTTCTGCGAAACAGTCAAACGCTGTAACACTCGTTTGTAAACTGAAATTTCTTTTCCCATAATCATTCTTTTTTATTTATGTGTTCTAATTTATTATCTTTCAAACCTTTTTCACTGCTTCTATATTGCCGGAGGCTTTTCCCGACGAGCGTCCACAACCCGTGACATTGTCGAACGCTTCCCGACGGTCGTCCGCAACTTGTTGACATTGTCGAACGTTTCCCGACGTCGTCTGCTCCCTGCTGACATTGTCGAGCGCTTCCCGACGGTCGTCCGCACCCCGCTGACATTGTCGAGCGCTTCCTGACGGTCGTCCGCACCCCGCTGACATTGTCGAGCGCTTCCCGATGGTCGTCCGCACCCCGTTGACACTGTCAAAGCCTTCCCGACGGTTGTCTGCAATCCGTCGACATTGTCGAAGCCTGTTTTAATCTTTTTAAGAACCTTCCCTAACTGTGAAAAATACTGATATTGTCCTTACTTTCAATACATCACGCCGGATACAAACTTGTCGTTCACAGATGCAAAGATATAAAATTATGACACGCTATTTTTTTTTTATTCGGATTTTCATAAATTTTATTATCGTTATACAAAAAAAAATGACATTCAGAAATACACCTTAAAACGTGCGCAAAATTGGCGAATTAATCCATATAATGTCTAATATTAATTTTACCTGCTTTAAATATAAGTCCTATATTAAAAGTATTGACAAATTTATGATATATGTTATCTTTTATTATCGAATGTTCATATTTAAAAATATGTTGTCAAACATATTTTTAGGGTAAATAACTAAAACGTTAATAACGTTACTGATAATCAATATTTATTGGTAAATCAACTTTTTTAGGCCGACACATTTTGTTCCCAAAATGTCTAATTTTGTTGCCTTTTGATTCTTAAATCCATTTTTGACATACTGTAATAAATTTCCACTAAGTATCTGCATGACTGCGGAAATAACGCCTTTGCTCCGCTCTTTTAAGCCTTTGTTTTTAATGATTTCGGCTGATTTTTTGTGATGTTTTTTGCCCAAAAACGAATTTTCTGTTTTATAAGGTTGTCGTACAGAGCATCCCAGCGGGATGCGTCGCTCGGTAGCCAACGGAATATAACATTTTTTGCATCCCGTTAGGGATGCATCCTTATGGGATGCTCATCG